>NZ_DAISHT010000147.1:1560-9225 GCF_036822375.1 Pseudoxanthobacter sp.
TCCGGCCGGACCGGCAGTGCGCCCGGAAGCGGCGGAGCCGGCGCTCCGTGCCGCAGGCTCTCTCTCCGGCACCGGCCATCCACGGCCGGGGTGGGCTCAGAACAGGCTCAGCTGGGCGTGCTGCGCGGCCGGCGGCTCGAACAGGTCGCTGCGCAGCCGCAGTTTGCGCTGGTTGAGCCCCAGCCTCTTACAGGCCAGTTCGAAGCGGCGCCCGATGGTCCACGCATAAGGCCCGTCGCCGGACATACGCTTGCCGAAGCGGCTGTCATAATCCTTCCCGCCCTGCATTTCGCGCACGATGGCCATGACGCGGCGGTAGCGGTCCGGCTGTTCCCGCACCAGCCAGTCCTTGAAGAGATCGGCGACCTCAAGCGGCAGGCGCAGCATCACATAGCCGGCCTCCGTGGCACCGGCGGCGTGAGCGGCCTCCAGAATGCGCTCGATTTCAGGGTCGGTCAGCGTCGGCACGATGGGCGCCACCATCACGACAACCGGAATGCCGGCGTCACTGAGCGCGCGGATGGCCTCCAGCCGCAGCGCAGGCGTGGAGGCGCGCGGCTCCATGGAGCGGGCCAGCGCGCGGTCGAGCGTGGTGATGGAAATGCACACCTTCGCCAGCCCCTTCGCCGCCATGGGGGCGAGCAGGTCGATATCGCGGGTCACCAGCGCGTTCTTGGTGGTGATGGCGACCGGATGGGCGGTGCGCTGCAGCACCTCCAGAACCGCGCGGGTCAGGCGGCGTTCACGCTCGACCGGCTGATAGGGATCCGTCGCGGTGCCGAGGGCGAGCGTGCGGGCGCTGTAGCCCGGCGCCGACAGATCGCGCTCCAGCACCTCGGCGATGTTGGTTTTTGCAAACAGCCGGGTCTCGAAATCGAGCCCGGCGGAAAGACCGACATAGGCGTGCATCGGCCGGGCATAACAATAGGTGCAGCCGTGCTCGCAGCCGCGATAGGGATTGACCGACCGGTCAAAGCCGATATCGGGCGAGGTGTTGCGCGTGATCGCCGTCTTCGCGCGCTCCTCGCGCACCTCGGTGCGCAGCGGCGGCGGCGCGTCCTCGCCGGCGGCGGGTTCGTGAAGTGCGACCGCCATTTCGCGCACTTCGGTCTCGAAACGGCCGCTCGGGTTCAGCCCTGCGCCCCGGCCGCGCAGATTGCGTGCCGTGACCGCCATGGTGAACTCGGGCGGTGCCTCGCCCCAGCCCTCGCCGGGCAGATCGTCGGCCGGCCTCGGCGGCTCGGCCGGGCGGCTGTTGAGCCGCGGCGGCGCCGGGCGGGACGAAGACGCAGGTGTCCGCAACGGCCCCGCCGCCGGCTCCGCGACCGGGAAAAGCGCCGGGGGCGGCATCTGCGATTCGCGACTGTGCTGGACCCGGGCCGTCATGGGCCGCGCTCCCCTGTTCAGCCTGTGCCGCCCGAACGGCACGGAGTGAAACGAAACACGAACATCATAGCGGCGATAAACGAACGGAACAAGAACAATGTCGGTCGCCCGGCGGTCGCGGCCTCTCGCCCGTGCGGCGGAAAGCGTGTAAGAAAGAGCAATGATTACCGTGGTCATTCCGACATCCAACAGTGAGATGAGCCTCGCCTACACGCTGTCGTCGCTGGTCGCGGCGGCGGCCGAGGGCGTGGTGCGTGAGGTCGTGGTCGTCGATACCGGCTCGGGTGACGGCACGCTGGAGATTGCCGACGATTCCGGCTGCCTCATCGTTCAGGACCGCCGGACGCTGGCCGAGCGCCTGCGGGCGGGGGCGGCGGCGGGCCGGCGCGGCGGGTGGCTGTTGTTTCTGCGGCCGGGCGCGGTGCTGGAGGCCGGGTGGCAGAACGAGGCCGGCGGCTTTGCGGAGCGCGCTGAGCGGGCCGGGCAGGGGCGCGATGTGGCCGCCTTCTTCCGCCTGCAGCTCGACGAGATCGGGGCGGGCGCGCGGCTGGCGGAAATGCGCCACGCCCTGGCGGGCCGCCTCTTTGCCCAGCCGGTGGCGGAGCAGGCCCTGCTGCTGCCGCGGGTGCTCTACGAGCGCCTTGGCGGCCATCGCGATGTGCCGCGCTATGAGGATATCGACCTGATCCGCCGTATCGGGCGCAGCCGCGTGCGCATGCTGCACACCGCGGTGCGGGTGCCCTCGCGGGCCGGCATGGCGGGCCGCAGCCGGGTGGGCGGCGCCCTGCTGGCGCTTCAGGTGCCGCCGTCGCTGCTGTCGCGCATCGGGGCCTGAACCGGCATGGCGCGTACCTGCAGGCGGACCGCCCGATGACCCCGGCCGAACGCGCCCGACTGGGCGACGACCGGCAGGCCGCGCTCGCCGCTCTCATGGAGTGGTATGCCGCGATGGGCGTGGACGGCGTCGTCGGCGAGCGGCCGTTCGACTGGCTGGCCGCGCCGGTGCCCGAGCGGGGGCCGGCGGCGGGGGCCCCGGAAGCGGATCGGGCTGCATCTTCGGAAACGGAGCGTTCCGGCGGAGACCCGTCCGGCGGCAGAGCGGCGGCCGGGCAGCGGTCGGCGCCGTTGCCGCCCGGCGGGCCGGCCCGGGGGCGCGAGGCCCTGCCGGCCGCGCCCGCGGCATCCGTCATGGTGCCCGGCGCCGCCACGGTGCCGGACGATATGGCCGTCGCCAATGCCCGCGCGCTCGCCGCCGGGGCTGCCACACTTGAGGAACTGCACGCCATTCTCGCCGGTTTCGACGGCTGCAACCTGAAGAAGACGGCAACCCGGCTGGTCTTTGCCGACGGCAACCCGGCGGCGCGGCTGATGCTCGTCGGCGAGGCGCCGGGGCGCGAGGAGGACATTGCGGGCCTGCCGTTTGTCGGCCGGTCCGGGCGCCTGCTCGACCGCATGCTGGCGGCCATCGGGCTCGACCGGTCCGGGGTCTATATTGCCAATGTCGTGCCCTGGCGGCCGCCCGGTAACCGCACGCCCAGCCCGCAGGAAACCGAGATCTGCAAGCCGTTTATCGCGCGGCAGATCGAACTCGTTTCGCCCGATATTCTGGTGTTTCTCGGCGGTGCATCGGCCAAGGCGCTGACCGGCAGCAGCGACGGCATTCTGAAACTGCGCGGCCGGTGGATGGACTATACCGGCGCGGGGCATCCGATTCGCGCCATGGCGACGCTGCATCCCGCCTATCTCCTGCGGCAGCCGGCGCAGAAGCGTCTGGTGTGGCGCGATTTTCTCGCCATCCGTGCCGCGCTGGCCGGTGGCGCGGCGCCGCGCTGACCTCACATTTTGCTGATCGGCCGGCCGGATCGCAGGCTATGGCGCGTCTTTGTGCCACGGCGAAGGTGCTGCGCGGCCGGGGCCCGAAAGCGGCCGGCCGGCACGCAGAGCCCTCTGCCGGCGCAGATCCACATTTGAGTAAAGTCAAAAACATGCTGTTATTGCCGGCACTTGAGTGCGTGCAGGCCGCGGCCGGCGGTTGCGCTCCGGCGGGGCCGGTCCGGTAGCCGGCGCTGCCTTTGGCTGCGCGCCGCGGGGGGCTGCGGCCGTTGGCGGCGCGGTGGCGGCGGCTTGTCAGGCGGCGCCGGGGACCGCACCATGGGGCTGCCGCGCAACGGGCGACGCGCGGAAGGTGCGTTGTCCGGTTCGTGCAACGGGGCCCTGAGGCCGCTCGCGCATGACGAATCCCAGGGGAGAGGGAAAAGCACAATGCTCGATGCACTCGATGCGGTTCTGGTATCCCGCCTGCAGTTTGCCTTCACGGTCGTCTTTCACGTCATCTTTCCAAGCTTCACGATCGGTCTTTCGGCGTGGATTGCCACGCTCGTGGGCCTGAATGTGGCGACCGGCAATCCGCTTTACGACCGCCTTGCCCGCTACTGGACGAAGGTGTTTGCCGTTTCGTTCGCCATGGGCGTGGTTTCGGGCATCGTGCTGTCGTACCAGTTCGGCCTCAACTGGAGCCGGTTTGCGGAGGTCGCCGGCAACGTGATCGCGCCGCTGATCGGCTACGAGGTGCTGACGGCGTTCTTTCTTGAGGCGACGTTCCTCGGCCTGATGCTGTTCGGCTGGGACCGGGTGCCGAAGTGGCTGCATTTTGTCGCCTGCCTGCTGGTGGCGCTGGGCACCTGCTTCTCGGCCTTCTGGATTCTGTCGGCGAACTCGTGGATGCAGCATCCGACCGGCCACATCGTGCGCGACGGCATCGCCTATCCGCACGACTGGCTGCAGATCATCTTCTCGCCCACGTTCCCGCTGCGCTTCTTCCACATGGTGCTGGCGGCCTTCATCACCACCGGCTTCGTGGTGTTCGCCACCGGCGCCCGCTGGTGGCTGCAGGGCCGTTTCATGGACATGGCCGAGACCTCGGTGCGCATGAGCCTCGGCCTGCTCATCGTGCTGGTGCCCATTCAGGGCTTCATCGGCGATGCCTCGGGCGAATCGGTGCGCGTGCACCAGCCGGTGAAACTGGCCACCATCGAGGGCCACTGGGGCGGCGACGATAAGCCGGGCGCCGGCGTGCCGCTGGTGGTGTTCGCCATTCCCAATGCCGCGACGCGCACCAACGATTATCAGATTGCCATTCCCCACCTCGGCAGCCTGATCGTGACGCGCTCGTGGGATGGCACCTATCCGGGCCTTTCCACCTTCCCGGCCGATGACCTGCCGCCGCTGGTGCCGCCCTTCTTCGGCTTCCGCATCATGGTCGGCCTGTGGGCGATCATGATGGCCACGGTGCTGTTCGGTGCCTGGCAGTGGTGGCGCGGGCGGCTGTTCAGCGCCGGGCCCTATCTGCGTGCCGTCAGCTTTGTCTGGCCGATCGGCTTCCTCACGGTCATCTCGGGGTGGATCGTGACCGAGGTCGGCCGCCAGCCGTGGGTCGCAACCGGCATTCTGCGCACCGCCGATGCCCATTCGCCGCTGTCCATGGCAACCGTGCTCACCACGCTGGTGCTGTTCATGCTGGTCTATTTCATCGTGTTCGCGGCCGGCGTGACCTACATCCATCGCCTGCTGAAACGCGGGCCGGTGGATATCCATATCGACGACAGCGGTCTGCGCCGCCCGATTTCTGCCGCCCACGATGCCGGGCGCGCCATCAGCCAGCCGGGGGAGTGAGGCAACCATGATCTTCATGGAATTCTATCTGCCGGTCATCTGGGGTCTGCTCATCGCTGTCGCGATCGGCTTCTACGTGGTGCTCGACGGCTTCGATCTCGGCGTCGGCATTCTCTTCCCGTTCCATCGTGGGGAGGCCGCCCGCGACCAGATGATGGCCTCCATCGCGCCCTACTGGGATGGCAACGAGACATGGCTCATCCTCGGTGGCGGCGCGCTGTGGATCGCCTTTCCGCAGGCCTATGCGGTGGTGATGCCGGGGGTTTACCTGCCGGTGGTCATCATGCTGCTGGCGCTGGTGCTGCGCGGCGTGGCGTTTGAGTTCCGCCACGTCTCCAAGCCGCATCACGGGCGCTGGGAAGTGGCGTTTGCAGGCGGCTCAACGGTGGCAGCCTTCTGCCAGGGGCTGGTGCTGGGAACCGTCATCGAAGGGCTGCCGATGCAGAACGGGGCCTTCGCCGGCGGACCGTTCGAGTTCGTGCGGCCGTTCGCCTTCCTGTGCGGTCTGGGCGTGGTGGCGGGCTATGCGCTGCTGGGCGCCGGCTGGCTGATGGTGAAGACCGAGGGGCCGGTGCATGAGACCGCGCGCCATCTCGCCCGTCCGCTGTTCGGTGCGCTGATCGCCTTCATTGCCGTCGTCAGCCTGTGGACCCCGCTCGCCATGCCGTGGATCGGCGCGCGGTGGTTCTCCGTGCCGATGATCTGGTATCTCTGGCCGGTGCCGCTGCTGACGCTGCTGATCGCGTGGATCGCGCTGCGCGGCATCGAGCGCGACAAGGGCCTGCGCACGTTCGTGTGCGTGCTGGCGCTGTTCCTGCTGTGCTTCGCGGGCCTCGGCATTTCCACCTTTCCCTATCTGGTGCCGCCGACGCTCGATGTCTGGCAGGCGGCGGCGTCGCCCGACAGCCAGATGTTCATGCTGATCGGCGCGGTTGCCATGCTGCCGATCATTCTGGCCTACACCGCCTTCGTGTACTGGACCTTCCGCGGCAAGGTGCTGCCCGGCCAGAGCTATCACTGAGGCGCCTGTTACTGAGGCACTCGTCACCGAGGCGCCTGCGCACTGCAGCCCTGCCGCCGGCAGCCTGCGACGGCTGGCGGCGGCAGCGTTCCGGCTCTATCCTTGCCCCATGTTCCTGCGGCCACGGCGCCGGGGATGCCAGCGGGAGGCGGGGCCGGTGTTCGGCATGATCCGACGTTATCTTCCCGGCCGCTTCGGTGCGCGGCCGGTGATCGTGCCTGTGGTGCGCATTTCCGGTGCCATCGGCATCGATGCGCCGCTGCGGCCGGGCGTGACGCTGGCCGGTCTTGCCCCGGCGCTGGAGCGGGCCTTCGGCATGAAGCGCGCGCCATGCGTGGCGCTGATCGTCAACTCGCCCGGCGGTTCGCCCGTGCAGTCGCACCTGATCCACCGCCGTATCCGCGCTCTGGCTGCGGAAGAGGGCAAGGCCGTGATCGCCTATGTGGAGGATGTGGCGGCCTCCGGCGGCTACATGATCGCCGCGGCGGCAGACGAGATCGTCGCCGATGCCGCTTCGGTGGTCGGCTCCATCGGCGTGGTCTCGCAGGGCTTCGGCTTCACCGGTCTTCTGGAAAAGCTCGGGGTGGAGCGTCGCGTCCACACCGCCGGCGCGCGCAAGGCGATCCTCGATCCGTTCCGCCCGGAAGATCCCGCCGACATCCGCCATCTGGAAGCGCTGCAGCGCGAGATCCATGCCGGCTTTACTGCGCTGGTGCAGGCGCGGCGTCCTAATCTTGCCACGGATGAGCCCGATCTTTTCTCCGGTTTGTTCTGGACGGGCGAGACGGGGCTGAAACTGGGCCTCGTGGACCGGCTGGGCGATCTGCGCGCCGATCTGCGCGGCCGTTATGGCGCGGCGGTGAAGCCGGTTCAGGTCGGCGGCGGGCGCCGCTGGCCCTGGCAGCGCCGGCCGGGCGGCCTTGCCGCCGATGCGGCGGCGCGCGCCGGCGGGGCCGCGGCGCAGGCACTGGCCGGGGCGGCGGAAGAACGGGCGCTCTGGGCGCGATACGGGCTGTGAGACCCGCCGGCGGCGGAAGGAGACGGGAAATGCCTCAGTTTATTGTTCTGGCCGCGATTGCCGCCACCGTGGTGGGCTGGAAGTTCGTGCGCCGCGAGATGGCGCGGGTCGACGAGCGCATGGCCGAAACCCGCCGTGCGGCAGAGGCGGTGAAGCATCCGCAGCCCGGCGTCACGCTGGTGCGCGACCCGGTCACGGGTGTGTTTCGCCCGCAGGCCTGAAGGCGGCGCGCCGTGTGCGCGGCCGGCCGGGCGCAAGGCCCGCTTCTGCGACGGCGGTTTCTTCCCCCCGCCGCAGGTGCGGGCATGGTGCGATCATGCGGCCGACAGGCGCGCAGCGTGAAGGCCGGCCGCAGGGCCGGCTTTTTTATTGCGCCGAATCCGGTGCCGGGTGCGATTCCACGGCGGTGCCGCGCAACGGTTATCCACAGTGATTGCAGGGGCTTCGCGCCAGAAATCCTGCGGTTTGCTTCGCCGGCTGCGGTTCCTGCCGGCAAGGCTGCTTGACATTCTCCGGCCGGCATCGTACCTCGCTCACACCTTGACGCGGCCGGAACGAAACGGACCGG
>NZ_DAISHT010000148.1:0-5029 GCF_036822375.1 Pseudoxanthobacter sp.
CCAAGGGCGACCTGATGGATCAGGAGCAGAAGCTCGCCCGCTCCGGCCTCGGCGACTTCTTCGATGCCATCGAGATCGTCAGCGAGAAGACCGCCGACACCTATCGCCGCCTGTTCGAACGCCACGGCGGCGGACAGGCCGCCATGGTCGGCAACTCGCTGCGTTCCGATGTGCTGCCGGCGGTGGAGGCCGGACATTTCGGCATCCACATTCCCTATCCGCTGGTCTGGGCGCTGGAAGCTGCCGAGCCCCCGCAGAACTGCCCGCTCTATGCCCGGCTTGAGACCCTGAGCGAACTGCCGCAGTGGCTGAGCGGGGAGGAGGAGGCGGACTGAGGCCGCCTCAGCCCTGCGGGGCCGCCCGGCGCGGGGCGACAGCCTCCTCGCCGCCCGCCTCCCGCCCGATATCGAGACTTTCGATGCGGGCGCCGCGACGGGCGATCTTGCCGGCAGAAATCGAGACCTGATCGATATCCTGCTGCGCCTGCGCGAAGTGCTTTTCCAGGGCCGCCGCCCGCTCGGCCAGCCGGACGACATCCTCCACCAGCCGGCGCACCTCGGCCTGAATGACGTGGGCCTGCGCGCGCATCCGCTCATCGCGCAGCAGCGACTGCATCACCTGAATGGACAGCAGCAGCAGCGACGGCGAGACGATCACCACCCGCCCCGCCACCGCCCGCTCGACCACGTCGCCGAACCGCTCGTGCAGGTCGGCGAACAGCGCCTCGGAGGGCACGAACATCAGCGCGGTATCCTGCGTTTCGCCGGGGATGAGATAGCGCGCGCGGATATCGTCGACATGTTTCGCCACATCGCGGCGCAACTGGGTTTCGGCCGCCTTCAGCGCCTCCGGCGTTTCCGCCGCGCGCACCCGGTTCCACGCCTCCAGCGGAAATTTGGCGTCGATCGCCAGCATCGGCTGGCCGTTCGGCAGGCGAATCAGGCAGTCCGGCCGGGTGCCGTTGGAAAGGCCGGCCTGAAAGGCATAGGCACCCTCCGGCAGCGCATCGCGCACGATGGCCTCCATGCGCCCCTGCCCGAAGGCGCCGCGGGTCTGCTTGTCGGAAAAGATGCGCTCCAGCGCCGCCACATGACCGGTGAGATCGGAAATGGTGCGGTCGGCACGGTCGATCACCGCCATGCGCTCGGCCAGACGGCGCAGGTTCTCGTGGGTTGCCCGCGCACCCTCCGTCATCGACTGGCCGAGGCGATGGCCGAGACCGTCGAGGCGGTCGGCGACGACGCGGGCGAGATCGGCCTGCCGGCTGCCGAAAATCTCCGCCATGGTGGCCAGCCGGCCGGCGGTCTCGGCCTGAATGCGGCCGAGTTCGGCCAGCCGGCGGTCGAGCGCCCCGGCATCGCCCGCCACCATCGGGCCGGAGGCGCGCCCGGCGAGCCAGCCGGCGAGAAAAGCCGCCACCAGCACCACCGCCGCCCCGGCCAGCACGAGCGGCCCGTCGAGAAGCCGCCCGTTCAGCGCCACCGTCAGCCAGCCGTCACCCATTCATCCGCTCTCCCTGTCTGGTGCGCAGGCCGGAGCCTGCGAAAATAGCGGTGCCGGTCGATTGACCGGCCGCCTGCCTTTTCATATCTCTGCGGCCATGGCCAAACGCGACATCATTGTGCTGCCCGACGCGCGTCTGCGGCAGAAAAGCGACCCCGTGGAGACCGTGGACGACACGGTCCGCACGCTCGTGGACGACATGCTGGAAACCATGTACGCCGCCCCCGGCATCGGGCTGGCCGCGATCCAGATCGCCGTGCCGCGCCGTGTGCTGGTGGTGGACGTGGCGAAGGAAGGCACGCCGCCCGAACCGCTCGGCGTCATCAACCCTGAGATCGTGTGGTCGTCCGACGAGATATCGGCCTACAACGAAGGCTGCCTGTCCATTCCCGACTATTATGAGGAAGTGGAGCGGCCGGCCCGCGTGCGGGTGCGCTTTCTCGACCGCAACGGCAGCGCGTGCGAGCTGGAGGCCGAGGGCCTGCTCGCCACCTGCCTGCAGCACGAGATCGACCACCTGAACGGCGTGCTCTTCATCGACCACCTGTCGAAGCTGAAGCGCGACCGCGTCGTCAAGAAATTCCAGAAGCTCGCGCGCCACGCCGGCCGCTGAGGCGGCATCCGCCGCGCAGCTGCCCGCCCAACCGCCGCCAATCGAGGACCCGGCCCCATGTCGCTTCGCATCGTCTTCATGGGCACGCCGGATTTCGCCGTGCCGACGCTGGTCGAGATCCTCGGTCAGGGCCACGAGGTGGTTGCGGTCTATACCCGCGCGCCCAAACCCGCCGGCCGCGGCATGGCCGAGAAGCGCTCGCCGGTGCATGAACTGGCGGCCGGCTTCGGCATTCCCGTCTTCACCCCGCGCACCCTGCGGGACGAGGCGGCGCAGGCCGAATTCGCCGCCCATGAGGCCGATGTCGCCGTGGTGGTGGCCTACGGGCTGATCCTGCCCGCCGCCGTGCTCGCCGCGCCCGAATACGGCTGCCTCAACCTGCACGCCTCGCTGCTGCCGCGCTGGCGCGGCGCGGCGCCGATCAACCGCGCCATCATGGCCGGCGACCGGGAAACCGGCGTGATGGTGATGCAGATGGACGAGGGCCTCGACACCGGCGCCGTGGCGCTGAGCGAGCGCGTGGCCATCGGCGCCGACGAAACCGCCGGCCAGCTCCACGACCGCCTCGCCCGCCTCGGCGCAGACCTGATGGTGCGCGCCCTCAGCGCCCTGTCGCGCGGCACGCTGGCGACCGAGCCGCAGCCCGAAGCCGGCACGACCTATGCCGCCAAGCTCGACAAGGCGGAAACCCGCATCGACTGGACCCGGCCCGCGGCCGCGGTGCACGACCACATCCGCGGCCTCTCGCCCTTCCCCGGCGCGTGGTGCGAAATGACGCTGGGCGACAGGAGCGAGCGGCTGAAGGTGCTGCGCACCGTGGCCGCCACCGGCAGCGGCGCCCCCGGCACCGTGCTGGACGACCGCCTGACCGTCGCCTGCGGCGAGGGCGCGGTGCGCCTGCTGGAAGTGCAGCGCGCCGGCAAGGCGCCGATGGCGGCCGGGGCCTTTCTCAACGGCACGGCGGTGACGGCCGGCACAAAGCTCGGCTGAGCCCCGCCGGGTCCCCGCGGCCCTGCCCGTGCTGCCCGGCCGTTTTCGTTCCATGGCCCCGCCAAACCCGATCAAACCGCGAACTGAGGCAGAACGTAAGCGAAACGATGCCGCGCTACAAGCTCACCATCGAATATGACGGCGGCCCGTTCGTCGGCTGGCAGCGGCAGGGCTTCGGCGCCTCGGTGCAGGGCGCGCTGGAGGCGGCGGTGAAGGCCTTTTCCGGCGAGGACGTGACCGTTCATGGCGCCGGGCGCACGGATGCCGGGGTTCATGCCGAGGGGCAGGTGGCTCACATCGATCTGGCCCGCGACTGGCGGGCGGACACGGTGCGCGATGCGATCAACGCCCACCTGCGGCCCGCCCCTGTCGCGGTGCTGGCGGCGGAGCCGGTCGGCGCCGGTTTCGAGGCGCGGTTTTCCGCCACGAAACGGCATTATCGTTACCGCATCCTCAACCGCCGGGCGCCGGCGGTGATGAGCCGCGGCCATGTGTGGCGCATTCCCCGGCCGCTCGACTGGCAGGCGATGGCCGAAGCCGCCCCGCGCCTGCTCGGCCGGCACGATTTCACCACCTTCCGCGCCGCCGAATGCCAGGCGAAAAGCCCGGTGCGCACCCTTGAGGTGCTGATTGTGCGCCGCAGCGGCGAGGAAATCGTGGTGGAGACCTCGGCCCGCTCGTTCCTGCACAATCAGGTGCGCTCGATCGTGGGTTCGCTGGTGCTGGTGGGCGAAGGCCGCTGGAGCGCCGACGACCTCGCCGCCGCGCTGGCGGCCGCCGACCGCACCCGCTGCGGCCCCGTGGCACCGCCGGACGGGCTCAGCCTCGTCCGTGTCGACTATGACGGCTGCGGGGCGTGATCCCGCCGCAGGCCGGGCCGCGGCGGGCGGTGCGGCTCAGCGTGGCGGACGCCGCAGCATGTCGCGGGCAGCGATCAGCCCGCCGCCGGAAATGAGCACGCAGGCGATCAGCAGCACATAGCCCGGCTCGCTGATGCCGACCGCGATCAGCAGCAGGGTGGACAGCAGCGGTGCGGCATAGGCCGCCGCCCCCAGCACCTGAATGTCGCCGTGCTTCATGCCGATATCCCATGTGAAGAAGGCGAGGCCCACCGGCAGCGCCGCCAGCAGCGCCACCGCGCCCCACTCCATCGCGCCCTGCGGCCAGACCGTCGTCTCGAACGCCATGTGGCACAGCGCCGACAGCACCCCGGTTGCAAGGCAGAACCCGGCGACCGTTGCGCTCGGCACCCCGGCAAAGCGCCGCGAGAGCACCGAATAGAGCGCCCATGTCAGCGCCGCCACCACCGCGACGCCGTAGCCGGCGGCATAGGCCGGCGAAAGCGACAGCGCCGTGCCGCCGCGCGTCACGATCAGCGCAGCGCCGGCAAGCCCGGCCAGCGCGCCGACGACGTGGTGCACCTTCAGCTTTTCCCCCGGCAGGAAGCCGGAGAACACCACGATCAGCAGCGGCCAGAGATAGCAGATCAGGCTGGCATCGGCCGGCGGGGCGGTCTTGAGTGCGGTAAAGTAGAGGAAGTGATAGCCGAACAGGCCGCAGACGCCCAGCGCCCACACCGGCCAGGGCTGGCGCATCACAGCCAGCGAGCCGGTGCGCAGCCACACCGCCACGAGGCCGACGAGGCCGGAGGCGCCAAAGCACAGCGCATTGAGCAGGAACGGCGGCACCGCGCCCGAGGCCGCGGTAAGGGTGGCCAGCATCGACCACATCAGGATGGCCGTGAGGCCGACGAGGGTTGCGACACGGCGTGTCATCGCAGACCGTTTCATGGCAGAACTCTTCAGCAGAAAGGGGGCTCCCGGCGCCGGTCGCCCCCGGCAGCCGCGCCCGCGGGCCTTGCCCCCGATATCGGGACAGAACGCATGGAAAGACCGGCCGGGCCGGCGCGCCTCAGACCGCCGG
>NZ_DAISHT010000148.1:5129-6638 GCF_036822375.1 Pseudoxanthobacter sp.
ATCGGGACAGAACGCATGGAAAGACCGGCCGGGCCGGCGCGCCTCAGACCGCCGGCGGGGGCGTGACCGGTGCGCGGGCCGGCGAGCCCGGCGCCCAGCCGGGCGGGGCCAGCTCAAACCCCTCGAAGCGGAAGCCCGGCGCCACGGTGCAGCCGACCAGCGTCCACGCCCCCAGCGAACGGGCCGCCTGCCACTGGCCGCGCGGCACGATGCCCTGCGGCCGTTCGCCGGCCGCCAGATCCGGTCCCAGACGCAGGTTCGCCGGATCGGCAGCGGCATTTTCCGCCACCTCCAGAATGAGCGGCGCGCCGGCATGCCAGTGCCAGATCTCCACGGCATCCACCCGGTGCCAGTGCGAGCGCGCGCCCGCCGGCAGCAGGAAATAGATCGCGGTGGAGAAGGCGCGCCCGCCGGCCGGGTCGGCATCGCGGAAGGTCTCGCGGTAGAACCCGCCTTCGGGATGCGGCCGGAGGCCGAGAAGCGCGATGACCTCGGGGGCGGAAAGCCCGGCCGGGATCATCGGAAACTGTCCTTGCGGGCACGCACGGCAGCAAACACCGCCGCCGGTGCCGCGCCTTCCAGATCGACCGCCGCGGCCACCGACGGTGTGTCGGCGCGCAGGAACGGGCTCGTCGCCTTTTCCTCGCCCATGGTGAAGGGCAGCGTCGGCCGGCCGGCGGCACGCAGTGCCTCGATGGTGCGGGCGCGGGCCGCGAGAGCCTCGTTGCCGGGGTCGATGGTCAGCGCGAAACGGGCATTGGCCAGCGTGTATTCGTGGCCGCAATAGATGCGGGTGTCGTCGGGCAGTTCTTCGCGCAGCCGCTTCAGCGAGGCCCACATGGTCTGGGCCGTTCCCTCGAACAGCCGCCCGCAGCCGAGCGCGAACAGCGTGTCGCCGGTGAAGGCGAGCTTTTCATCCGGCAGATAATAGCTGAGCGGGCCGGCCGTGTGGCCGGGCGTGGCAATGGCGCGGATGCGGAACGGACCGACGCGGAACTCCGCCCCGTCGTCCAGCGCCACGTCCAGATCGGGCATCTGCGCGGCCTCGGCCGCCGGGCCGATCAGCTTTGCCCCGGTGGCGGCCGAAAGCACGCCCGCCGCCCCGGTGTGGTCACCATGGTGATGGGTGAGCAGGATGGCATCGAGCGTCCAGCCCGCCTGATCCAGCACCGCCAGAACGGCGCCCTCTTCCGGGGCATCGACGAGGAAGGTGGTGCCGGGGCCGTCTTCCGCACCGCGGTGCACCAGAACGGCGTAGTTGTCGCTGAGACAGGGCACGAGGCGGATGTCTGCGGTGCTGGCCACGGCCATGGGCACTCCCCGGGGAAAGGGCTGGATGCGAATCGCTGTCAGCAGCGACCGGCCGCGCGGGCGGCCGGCAGAAGGCGGGCCGACTCTAATGCCCTTTGGCGCCCTTTGGAAACCGCCCGCGGGCGACAAAATCGGCGCCGGCCCGCGTCTGGCACTGGAAAGTCCCGCCGCAACACGCCACCTTGGGAACCGCAGGCC
>NZ_DAISHT010000148.1:6738-9220 GCF_036822375.1 Pseudoxanthobacter sp.
CGGCGAGACTGCCCGCAACGACAAGGCCAGAGGTCCGATGCCCCTCGACGTGGTCGCGCTCCGATCCTTCTACGACAGCCCGCTCGGCCATGCCGTCGAAGGCATCGTGGCGGCACGCCTGAAGGACATGGCCAGAGACACGGCCGACGACTGCGCGGTCGGGCTGGGCTTCGCCGCTCCGTTCATGGCCCGCTTTGCCGGCCGGGCGCGCACCGCCGTCAGCCTCATGCCGGCGCGCATGGGCATCTGCGCGTGGCCGCCGGAAGGGGCCAACCGCGCCGCCCTCGTCAACGAGGACGAACTGCCGCTGCCCGATGCCAGCGTGAGCCGGCTGCTCGTGGTCCACGCCCTTGAAGAGGCCGAGACGCCGGAAGCGGTGCTGCGCGAGATCTGGCGCGTGCTGGCGCCCGGCGGCCGGCTGGTGGCGGTGGTGCCGAACCGGCGCGGCCTGTGGGCGCGGGCCGATTCCACCCCCTTCGGCAACGGCCGGCCCTACAGCCGCGGCCAGCTCGACCAGCTTCTGGCCGGCGCCAAGCTGGCGCCCACCGGCTGGAGCGAGGCGCTGTTCATGCCGCCGCTGCGGGCGCGCCCGGTGGTGCGGGCCGCAAAGGTGCTGGAGAGCATCGGCCGCCGGGTTTCGCCGGCCTTCGCCGGGCTCATCGTGGTGGAGGCGGAAAAGCGGCTGTGGCAGCCGGTGGCCAGCGATGGCCGGGCGCTGCGGGTGCCGCGGCTGGTGCCCGCCATGGCCGGGGCCCATCCGGTGGCCCGCTTCGCCCGCCGGCGGCGGCCCGCGGCAAGCGCCGCACTGGAGCGCCACGAGACGCCCGGCTGCACCGCGCCGCCCGACAAGGCCTGAGGCCGCCTCAGCGCCGCAGCAGGAAAACCGCCTGCTGGCCGAAGATGTTCCAGAACACCCACGGCGCGCGGAACGGAATGCGCTGCCCGGCCGCATTCAGCGCCACGCCCTGCTCGATCACCGCGTTCAGTTCGTGCGACAGCGTCACGAAATCGCGGATGGTGCAGAAATGGATGTTGGGCGTGTCATACCATGTGTAGGGCAGGTTCTCCGTGACCGGCATGCGGCCGAGGAAGCCCAGATGCAGGCGCACCGACCAGTGGCCGAAATTGGGGAACGACACGATTGCCCGGCGGCCGATGCGCAGCAGATGCTCCAGCACCCGGCGCGGCTCGCGCGTGGCCTGCAGCGTCTGGCTGAGGATGACATAATCGAAGGCATCGTCGGGATAATCGGCCAGATCGGTGTCGGCATCGCCCTGCACCACGGCAAGGCCGCGGGCAACGCAGTCGTTGACGCCGGCCTGCGACAGCTCGATGCCGCGCCCCTCCACCTGCCGCGTGGCGGCAAGGAAGGCGAGCAGGGCACCGTCGCCGCAGCCGACATCGAGCACGCGGGTGCCGGGTTGCACCAGATCGGCCACCACGCGCAGGTCGACGCGCGGCTCGGGGAGCTGAATGTTGGCCATGATTTCGTCTGTAAAGCTGATGGGAAAAACAGGAACCGGCCGCCTCAGGCGGCCTCGGCCGGCGGAGCGATGCCCCGGGCGCGCGCCGCCCCGGTGAGGAAACCGCGCACGGTTGCCAGCATCTCCGGTTCGTCGAGCAGGAAGGCATCGTGGCCGCGGTCGGTCTCGATCTCCACGAACGACACGTTCGCCGCCGCCGCGTTGAGCGCATGCACGATCACGCGGCTCTCACGGGTCGGGAACAGCCAGTCGGAGGTGAACGAGACCACGCAGAACCGCGTGCGCGTGCCGCGGAATGCACTGGCCAGCACCCCGCCGTGGTCGGCGGCAAGGTCGAAATAGTCCATCGCCCGCGTCACATAGAGATAGGAGTTGGCGTCGAAGCGGTCCACGAAGCTCTGGCCCTGATGGCGCAGGTAGCTCTCCACCTGAAAATCGGCGTCGAAGCCGAAGGTGATGGCGCTGCGGTTCTGCAGGGCGCGGCCGAACTTCCGCTGCAGGCCGACCTCCGACATGTAGGTGATGTGCGCGGCCATGCGCGCCACCGCAAGCCCCTTCACCGGCCGCGTGCCGGCCTCCAGATAGCGCCCGCCATGCCAGTCCGGATCGGCCATGATCGCCTGCCGGCCGACCTCGTTGAAGGCGATGTTCTGCGAGGAGTGGCGTGCACCGGTGGCCAGCGGCACGGCGGCGAACACGCGCTCCGGCCGGCTCACCGCCCACTGCAGCACCTGCATGCCGCCCATGGAACCGCCGACCACGGCAAAGAGCTGGTCGATGCCGAGCCGGTCGATCAGCATCTCCTGCGCACGCACCATGTCGGCGATGGTCACCAGCGGCAGGTCCAGCGCCCACGGCCGGCCCGTGGCCGGATTGGTGGAGGCCGGCCCCGTGGTGCCCATGCAGCTGCCGAGCACGTTGGCGCAGATGACGAAGAAGCGGTCGGTATCCACCGGCCGGCCCGGCCCCACCATCAGCCCCCACCAGCCCGGCTTGCC
>NZ_DAISHT010000149.1:0-9196 GCF_036822375.1 Pseudoxanthobacter sp.
GCCACGAGGAACGGCCCGAACGCCTGCCGCACCGGCATCAGTTCCAGCGTGTTGATGTTGACATGCGGCGGCTGGGTTGCGACCCAGTAGAGCGTTTCGGCGATATCGGCAGCCTGCAGCGGATCGGCACCGCGATAGAGCGCATCGGAGGCCGCCTGATTGCCGCCGGTGCGCACCAGCGTGAATTCCGTTTCGCACATGCCGGGCTCGATGGAGGTGACGCGCACCCCCGTGCCCGCCAGATCGGAGCGCAGACCGAGCGAGAACTGGCGCACGAACGCCTTGGTGCCGCCATAGACGTTGCCGCCCGGATAGGGATAGCTCGCCGCCACCGACGACAGGTTGATGATGGCGCCTTTGCGCGCGATCAGCACCGGCAGCAGGCGATGGGTGATGGTGACGAGACCGGTCACATTGGTCTCGATCATGGTGCGCCAGTCGTCGAGATCGCAGTCCTGCGCCGGCGCGGTGCCGCGGGCAAGGCCGGCATTGTTGATCAGCAGATCCACATCGCGGAAGCCTTCCGGCAGCGCGGCGACCGCCGCGTCGATGGCAGCGGAATCGCGGATGTCGAAGGCGGCGGCATGCACCTTGTCCGGCCCGCCGAGTTCCGTCACCAGCGCTGCGAGGCGGTCGGCCCGGCGGCCGGTGACGACTGCCTTCCAGCCGGCGGCAACGAAGCGGCGGGCCGTGGCGGCCCCGAAACCGGCGGTGGCACCGGTGATGAGAACGACGGGGGAAGACATGCGCGGTTCCTTCTGGGGCTCGTCCTTCCGGCCGCCGGCGGCGCGCGCAGAATCACGCGCCCGGCGGCATCGGAAACCGCAGTGTTGCCGCGCCCGCCCGGGCCCGTCCACCCGCCTGCCGCAGAAGCGTTACTTCTGCCCCCAGTTGACGCCGAACGAGTAGCTGACGCGCAGGCCGGCCGTGACCTGATTGGGCGAGCCGACATTCTGCACGATGGGGCTGTCGTAGGCCGAGCCGGTCAGGCGGTCGTAGCGCACATAGGTCACGGTCGACCAGTGCTTGTCCCACTCGTAGTCGACCGACCCCATGGCGCCGACGGTGTTGATGCCGCCGCCGGGATCGTAGGCCGTGAGCTTGGGATTGACGCTCGCCGCATGGTCGCTGACGCCGAAATAGGTGTCGGTGTAGGCGGCATCGCCCACCGTCATGCGCGGACCGAGGGCGAAGGTGAACTTGTTCCACGGCCGCACATAATCGACGCCGACATTGCCCGACCAGGCATAGTTGCCCTTCACGCCGTGCAGCACGTCGATGCGGGTGCGCAGCCATTCCACCGGCCAGAACTCGGCATAGCCGCCGAGGTTGAGGCCCCACGGCACGCTGTCGGTGCCGGCAAGGCCGTTCTGGCTGTTGTAGCGGCCGGCCATGTACTGGCCGAGAATGCCGGCCTTCCACGTCGGGCCGCCGGCGAGGGCGAAGCTGATGCCGTCGTCGGGGGATTCGAAATCCGCCGGCTGGTCGGCCCGGCGGAAGGAAAGGCTCGGATAGCCATAGCCGCCGAAGCCGCTCGCGCCCCAGTAGGACGGGCCGACGGCGGCGTTGGCCGTCACCTTCACCACCCAGGTGCGGGCGTTGGTGACATCCACCACCGAAACATCGCCCACCGAAACCTCGGGCATGTCCTGTGCGAACGCGGCGCCGCCGCCGAGCGCCGCGAGGCTGCCTGCAAGGCCGGCCGCCAGCAGGCGGATGGCGGGACGAAGCACGATGGTCATGATGCGGTCTCTCCCCTCACGGTCACTGACAGGCGGGGTGCGGGGCGCGGCAGGCGGACGGGATAAGCCCTGCCGGAACCCCGGACGCAGACTTCGCCGCCCGGTTTGTGACGTTATAGGTCAGAATTGATGAACAAGATCGACACAACGCGAGACAAACGGTCTTCACGAAACCGCGAACGCACCGGCAGACCGCCGCTACACCGTGCAGCATTTCAAAGCCGCCGTGCCTTCGTCTAATGTTGCTCCATGGCGGTTGCAGCCGTTGCCGGAGGTCCGATTCTTTCCCGTCCGGCCGGCGGCCGGCAACCGGGCCGTTCCATGCCCGTTCCCGCCCGGCGCCCGTTCCGGGCCGGGCGGTTCCAGACAATGAGGTTCGACGATGCCGACCAAACTGCCGCAGGGAACCCCTTCCGGTTCCGAAGGCCCCTCCCCGCGCCGGCCCGGCGGCCCCGGCTTCTTCCCCGGCCCCGAGTTTCTGCAGGACAAGATCGAGGCGATCCGCGCCAAGTGGGGGTGGTTCGTGGTCGTCGGGCTGCTGATGATCCTGTTCGGCATGATCCTGCTCGGCAACCTCTATGCCGCCACCGTCGCGGTGGTGTGGATGACGGGCGTGATGCTGATCATCGGCGGCGGCGTGCAGATCGCACAGGCCTTTCAGGCCCGCGGCTGGGGCCATGTCATCTTCTGGTTCATCAGCGGCCTCATCTATGCCGCCGCCGGCGTCATCGCGATGGCGCGGCCGATGGTGGCGGCCGATGTGTTCACGCTGCTGTTTGGCATCACCGTCATCGTCACCGGCGGCTTCCGCCTCATTGCCGCCCTCGATGCCCGCCCGGCGCCGGGCTGGGGCTGGATGCTGTTCGGCGGCGTGATCACCACTGCCTTCGGCCTGCTCATCACCGCCCAGTGGCCGGGCGTGACCGACTGGCTGCTCGGTCTGGTGCTGGCGGTGGACCTGCTCTCGCAGGGCTTCACCTGGCTGTTCTTCGGCCTTGCCATCCGCAAGCCGCGCTGAGCCGCGCCGCGGGGCGGTCGCCGCCCCAATGTCGCCGCGCTATGTCGCAGCGCTATTGTCGCCGCGCCATGCGGAAGGGCCGCCGGTCTGGCACGACCGGCGGCCCTTTTCATGTCGTTTCCTCATTGCTGACCGGCCGCCGGCGCCCGTTCAGCGCGGCGGCGCATAAACCCACTGTTCGGGCACGAACGCGGTGAAGCCCTCGCCGGCCGCCACCGTGCCCGGCCGGTCGACCCAGCCGATCAGCCCGCGCAGCCGCCGTGCCACGCGGGGAAAGGCGAGTTCCACATCCGGCCGGTCCGTTGCCTCCGCAATCGCCCGGCCGGTGATGCGGCAGGGCGCATTCTGGTCGCAGACCAGCATCGACGCCCCGCCCGCGAACGCGATGCGCGTGCCGCGCGGCAGCCACGACAGGTTCGCCACCCCCTCCACCACCAGATTGGCGCCGTACCACGCCGCATCGAGGCCCGGCAGGCCGAGCGCGGCAGCGGTTTCGGCCAGTTCCTCCGCCGAAAGCACCGTGAGCGAGCGCGGATTGGCGATCTCGGTGCCGCGCGGATACCACGGCTCGCGCCCGCCGGAACGGCGGGTGAAACCGAAATGCCGGTCGCCCTCGATACCGCCGCCGGCGAGCGGCAGGCTTTCCACCGCATGGGTGCGGAAATCCGCCGGATCGGCGGTGCGCAGCGTCGCCACCAGCCGGCCGGTCAGGCGGAAAGCCGGCTTCAGCATCATCGCGT
This sequence comes from Pseudoxanthobacter sp., assembly GCF_036822375.1. Taxonomy (NCBI): domain Bacteria; kingdom Pseudomonadati; phylum Pseudomonadota; class Alphaproteobacteria; order Hyphomicrobiales; family Segnochrobactraceae; genus Pseudoxanthobacter; species Pseudoxanthobacter sp. Next base: position 3,501 of record NZ_DAISHT010000149.1, read on the forward strand.
CTGCCGGTCCCGCGTCTGCCGGTCCCGCTTCCGCCTTCGTCGCATCCGCCATGATCCCTCCTCAGCCGCGAACCGCAACCATGAACAGGCGCGGAAAGCGCAGCAGGCGCCGCCCGTCCGCCCGCACCGCATAGGCCTCGGCGATCCGTGTCCGGTAGGCGTCCAGAAACGGCGCCCTCATCTCCGCCGGCAGCGCCTCAAGGAATGGCAGCAGCGACGTTCCCTTCACCCATTCCACGATGGCGGCGGCATCGGCCATCACATGGTTATAGACGGTGTGCCAGATGTCGATGCCCGCCGCGTGGGGCGCGAGGCAATCATAATAGAAGCCCGGTTCCGGCAGCGCCGGCCGCACCGACACCCCGGAAAGCGCGGCCGCCCACGGCCCCCCGGCGGCCACCGCCCCGGCCAGACGATGCGTCATCTCGGCCGTGTTGTCCGGCATCTGCACCGCCAGCACGGCCCCCGGCTTCAGGGCGCGGAACAGCCGCGTCATCACCGCCGCGTGGTCCGGCACCCACTGGAACACGGCGTTGGAGAACAGCAGGTCCGTGCCGGCTTCAGGCTGCCAGCCGGCCGCGTCGGCGGCAAAGAACGGCACCGCCGGCAGCCGCCGGCGGGCGGCCGCCAGCATCTCCGGCGAGGTATCGAAACCCGCCAGCGCCGCCTGCGGCCAGAGCTGCGCCAGCACCTCGGTGGAATTGCCGGGGCCGCAGCCGATATCCACGATGCGCTGCGGCGCTTCCAGCGGCACGCGGGCCGCAAGCTCGCGCACGGCGCGGGTGCGCTCGTCGGCGAATTTCAGATATTGCCCGGCCGACCACTCCGCCATGTCCCGCTCCCTCGCCTGTCCGGCTCGCCTGCCTGTGCTGCACTCTCGTCGCGCTGTGTTTTCCGGGGGGCCGAAACGAAACCGGCCGCCCTCTTGCGGGGGCGGCCGGCCGCAGTCCTCAGCGCGTCAGGCGCTTGTACTTGATGCGCCGCGGCAGGATCGAATCCGGGCCGAGGCGACGCTTCTTGTCTTCCTCATAGTCCTGGAAATTGCCCTCGAACCACTCCACATGGCTGTCGCCCTCGAAGGAGAGGATGTGGGTGGCGAGGCGGTCGAGGAACATGCGATCGTGGCTGATGACCACGGCGCAGCCGGCAAAATCCTCCAGCGCATCTTCCAGAGCGGCCAGCGTCTCGGTGTCGAGATCGTTGGTCGGTTCGTCGAGCAGCAGCACGTTGGCACCCGACTTCAGCATCTTGGCCAGATGCACGCGGTTGCGCTGGCCGCCGGAAAGCGCGCCGACCTTCTGCTGCTGGTCGCCGCCCTTGAAGTTGAAGGCGCCGACATAAGCGCGCGAGTTGATCTCACGCTTGCCGAGCTGGATCACCTCCGCGCCGCCGGAAATCTCTTCCCAGACGTTCTTGCTGGCGTCGAGCGCATCGCGGGACTGGTCGACATAGCCGAGATGCACGGTGTCGCCGAGGCGGATGGTGCCGCTGTCCGGCGTCTCCTGCCCGGTGATCATGCGGAACAGGGTCGACTTGCCGGCGCCGTTGGGGCCGATCACGCCGACGATGCCGCCCGGCGGCAGCTTGAACGACAGGTTCTCGATCAGCAGGCGGTCGCCATAGGACTTGTTGAGCCCGTCGACCTCGATGACCGTATCGCCGAGGCGCTCGCCGGGCGGAATGACGATCTGCGCCTGCCCGGGCACGCGGGCCTCGTTGCGCGCCAGCAGCTCGTCATAGGCCTGAATACGGGCCTTGGACTTGGTCTGACGGGCCTTGGGCGAGGCCTGCATCCACTCGCGCTCACGGGCGATCGCCCGCTGGCGGGAGGCCTCCTCGCGGCCCTCCTGCTCCATGCGCTTGGCCTTCTTTTCCAGATAGACCGAGTAGTTGCCCTCGTAGGGGATGCCGCGGCCGCGGTCGATTTCCAGAATCCACCCGGTGACGTTGTCGAGGAAGTAGCGGTCGTGGGTGATGATCAGGATCGCGCCGGGATATTCGCGCAGGTGGTTTTCCAGCCAGTGCACGCTTTCGGCATCGAGATGGTTGGTCGGCTCGTCGAGCAGCAGCAGGTCGGGCTGCTCCAGCAGCAGGCGGCACAGCGCCACGCGGCGCTTCTCGCCGCCCGACAGCGCATCCACGGGCGAATCGCCGGGCGGGCAGCGCAGGGCGTCCATGGCCTGATCGATCTGCGAATCGAGATCCCACAGGTTCTGCCGGTCGATCTCGTCCTGCAGCCGCGCCATCTCGTCGGCGGTCTCGTCGGAATAGTTGACGGCCAGTTCGTTGTAGCGGTCGAGAATGGCGGTCTTGGAAGACACGCCCAGCATCACGTTCTCGCGCACCGTCTTTTCCGGGTCGAGCTGCGGCTCCTGCTGCAGGTAGCCGATGGTCGCGCCCTCCGCGATCCATGCCTCGCCGGTATATTCCTTGTCGACGCCGGCCATGATGCGCAGCAGCGTGGACTTGCCCGAGCCGTTGGGGCCCAGAACGCCGATCTTGGCATCGGGGTAGAAGGACAGGTGGATGTTATCCAGCACCTTCTTGTTGCCGTAGGCCTTGTTGAGGCCGTGCATGTGGTAAATGAACTGGCGCGCCATTGCGGTCCTTGCGATCGGTCTGAAATTGCGGACGGACAAGCCCTGCCGCCGCCCGGCCGAACCCGCCTTTTGGGACAAGGCTCTTAAGCCAAAGGACGTTCCGCGGCAACGGCAGGCGGCGGGCAGGCAGCCGGCGGGGCGGCAGATTCAGCCCTCTTTTTCGCCGCGGCGACCGTCACGCCCGTGCGCCCGGCGCGCCGCCGTGGGTCCACAGCGCCTCGGCCGCCGGCGCCATCGGCCGGCCGAACAGGTAGCCCTGTGCCAGCGGACAGCCGATGGCGGCCAGCTGGCCGGCCTGTTCTTCCGTCTCCACCCCCTCCGCCACCACGCTCAGTTCCATGGTGCGGGCGATTTCCAGCATGGCCCGGATGACCGCCGTGTCGGCGCTGACCCGGCCGAGATTGGCGACGAACGAGCGGTCGATCTTGATGCGGTCCACGGGCAGCCGCTTCAGGTGGGTGAGCGAGGCATGGCCGGTGCCGAAATCGTCGAGCACGATGACGATGCCCATCGCCCGCAGCGCCGCCAGCGTTTCCACAATTTCGCCCGTGCGCCGGCCCACCGTCACCGTCTCGGTCACTTCCAGTTCCAGCCGCCGCGGATCGAGCCCGGTACGCTGCAGGATCTGGTGCACATCGGCCACCAGTTCGCCGCCGACAAGCTGCCCGGCCCCGAGGTTCACCGCCACCCGGCCGGGGTCGTAGCCGTGCGCCAGCCAGTGCTGCACCTGTTCGGCCACCGCCGCGATGACGTGGCGCCCCAGCACCGGCATCAGGCCGGACGCCTCAATAAGTGGGATGAATTTGTCCGGCGGCAGCGAACCGCGCTCCGCATCGTGCCAGCGCACCAGAGCCTCGAACCCGACACGGCTGCGCCCGGCCAGCGAAACCAGCGGCTGATAATGCACGCTGATGTCGCCGGTGCGGATCGCCTCCGGCAGGCGGGAGACCACCCAGCGGCGCAGGTCGGCCTGCTCGCGCAGGGCATGGTCGAAAAAGGCAAAGCCGCCGCCTTCCGCCTTGATGGCATCGTTGGCGAGGTCGGCATGGCGCAGCAGGCTGGCGGCATCGCCGCCGTCCTGCGGCCAGCGGCACACGCCGAGGCTGGCGCCGATGCGCACCAGCACGCCCTTCACCACGACCGGCCGGTGCAGGCTGGCCGCCAGCCGCCGCGCCAGAGCCTCCAGCCGCCCGCGGTCGTTCTGCCAGGGCAGCACGATGGCGAATTCGTCGCTGCCGGTGCGCGCCACGGTGCCATCGCGGCCCACCTCGCGCTCCAGCCGGCGCGCCACCTCCGTCAGCACCACGTCGCCGGCCGCATGGCCGCGGGTGTCGTTGATCTGCGCGAAGTCATCCAGATCGATGCAGATGAGGCCGCCCCCGGCGGCGCCGGTGCGGGCGACGGCCTCTTCGAGGCAGGCGACGAAGCTCGTGCGGTTGAGCAGCGTCGTCAGAGAATCGTGCCCGGCCAGAAAGGCGGCCCGCTCGCGCGCCTCTGCATCCTCAGAGACATCGCGCACCATGCCGACGACACCGGTCAGCCGGCCGCCGGCATCATGCTGCGGCTGGCACAGGCCGCGCAGGTGACGCACCTCGCCGTTGCCCAGCAGCACGCGGAACTGGCCGGTGGCCTCGCGCCCGCCTTCCAGAATCGTCCGCAGCATCGTCTGAAACGCCACCCGGTCGAGCGGGTGCAGCAACTCCACGGCATGCACCGCATCGAGCGCCACCTGCCCCAGCCCCAGGAGGGCCGCCAGTGCGGGGGTGAAGGTGTAGACATTGGCAGCAAGATCGAGCCGCCAGCCGCCGGCAACGACCGCATCGCGCCCGCCATGCAGCGCCAGTTCGCGGCCGATCAGCCGCGTTTCGATATCCTGCAGCGCAGTCAGGTCATGCTCGCGGATGACGATGCCGGTTTCGCCGCTGGCCGCATCGAACGCCCGCACCGCCTCGATGCCCAGCAGGCGGGCGTCGTCGCCGCTGCCGGCCTCGGCATAGGCAAGCCCGGCGCCGCGCGCCCGCACCGCACGCAGCAGCACGGCCGGCACCCCGCCGGCCCCGGCTGCGCCGTCTTCCGCCGCAGCCCCCGCACCGCGGCGGCGGGCGGCCGCGCAGGCGTTGTCGCTCAGAAACACCAGTTGCTCGGCCCGCCCGCCGAACGCCGGGCCGGTGCGGGCATCGCTCGGATCGATGCGCACGGGAAAACCGAAAACCAGAATGCCGACCTCGCCGCCGTCGAGCACAACCGCCTGCATGACGAGATCGAGCGGAAACGGACCGTCCGGCCGGGCCAGCGTCCAGCGCTCGCGCGTGGCCTCGCCGCGCAGCGAGCGGCGCACCACCTCCTGCAGGCGGGCCCGGGCGTTCGCCGAGAAAACCGGCGATTCGCCGCCGGCCAGCGCTTCCGTGGAAGATACTCCCCACAGGGCAAGGCCGGCCGGGTTGGCATAGACCCGCCGCTGGGTGCCCAGATGAAGCACCCACACCGGCATGCACAAGCCGGCAAAGGCCCGCGGATCGAAGTGCATCAGCCGCCCGGCAGCTTGGGAGAGACCGCTTTCCGTCATGCGCGCGATTCCGAAGGCTCAGAACATTCCAGACGAACCGGCGCTCCGCTGGGGGGCAATCGAAGCGATGACCGTTACTCTACCATGCTTTTTCCGATTTACGACTCCGCCGCGCTTTTACGACTCCGCCGCGCTGCGATGCGGCATCGCCCGTGCCGGCGCCGGGCCGCTGCTCCGGCCGGCGGGTGCGACACTGCCGGGGGCCTTGTTTTGCTTGCGTTGCCGCACGCACCCTGCCATCGTGCGCCGCCACCTCCCCACCGCCCGCAAAGCGGGCGGGCTGTCGGCGTGCGGGCGGTGCCCCGGAAGCCGGTTGCCCTTCGGGGCCGGCCCTGCCTCCGGGCCTGCTGTTCCTGCGCCGGTTGCGGTGTGCGCCGATCGTGTCGGCCGCATCCCGGAGCTGTGGCCGCGGCGCGTCCTCTCCCGGCATCGGATGCGCTGGCTGTAATCGCCGAGTAAGTCCGATGGGATGCCCGATGAAGATTCTCGTGCCCGTGAAACGGGTCGTCGACGCGAACGTGAAGGTTCGC
>NZ_DAISHT010000150.1:0-6912 GCF_036822375.1 Pseudoxanthobacter sp.
TCGACGGCCTCGGCTACAAGGCCTCGACGCAGGTGCTGTCGGTGCCGGTCACCTACACTTCGCTCAAGAACAAGGATATCGACATCTATCTCGGCAACTGGATGCCGACGCAGGAGGCCGACCGGAAGCCCTACGTCGACGACGGGTCCGTCGAGGTCATCGGCCCCAACCTGACCGGCGCCAAGTATACGCTCGCGGTTCCGACCTATCTTTATGAAGCCGGCCTGAAGAACTTCGCCGATATTGCCCGGTTCCAGAAGGAACTTGGCGGCAAGATCTACGGCATCGAGCCGGGCAACGACGGCAACCGTCTCATCCTCGGCATGATCGAGAAGAACCAGTTCGGCCTGAAGGGCTTCGAGGTGGTGGAATCGAGCGAGCAGGGCATGCTGGCGCAGGTGCAGCGCGCCACCGCCCGCAAAGAGCCCGTGGTCTTCCTCGGCTGGGCGCCGCACCCGATGAACACCCGCTATTCCATCGAATACCTGTCCGGCGGCGATGATGTGTTCGGCCCCAACTTCGGCGGTGCCGAGGTCTTCACCAATGTCCGTAAGGGCTGGGTGAAGGAGTGCCCGAACGCCGGCCACCTCATCGGGAACCTGAAGTTCAATCTCAACACCGAGAATGTGGTGATGGACTACATCCTCAACGAGGGGATGGAGCCGGAGAAGGCGGCCACCAAGTGGCTGAAGGCCAATCCGGATGTCTGGGCGCCGTGGCTCGATGGCGTGACCACCTTCTCCGGCGAGCCGGGCCTGCCGGCCGTGAAGGCTTCTCTCGGCCTCTGAGGCCGGAGCCGGGCTGCCGCCTGCGCTTCATTCCCCTGACGCAGGCGGCGGTGCCGGTTGTTTTCGCGGCCGCTGTGCCGGCCGCGCCGACCGAACCGGAGTGACGACGGAACAAGCCCGCGGCCGCCTTGCGTGCGGAGCGGGTGCCGGCGTCGTCTTTTCCCTTCAGGCGCCTCGCCGGGCCGGCGGCCGCACCCGCCGCTGTCCGCCGCTGCGCCGCCGCCAGGGCAGCGCCGATGTACGACTGGCTCACCGAACATAAACTGCCGCTCGGGGCATGGATGAAAGCCGTCATGGACTTTCTGACCCAGCACGCCGGCGGCTTCTTCGATGCGATTTCGCTGGTGCTCAGCGTTATCATCGATGGCCTGACCGGCCTGTTGCTGGCGGTTCCGCCGCTGGTGGCCATTGTGCTGGCGGGTGCCGGCGCCTATGCGCTGCACCGGCGCATCGGGCTCACCGTTTTCGTGCTGGCCTCGCTGCTTCTGGTGGCCAATCTCGGCTACTGGGATGCGCTGATGCAGACCCTGTCGCTGGTGGCCTGTTCCACGCTGGTGTGCGTCGTCATCGGCGTGCCGCTCGGCATCGTGGCCGCGCACAGGCCATGGTTCTATGCGGCGCTGCGGCCCGTTCTCGATCTTATGCAGACCATCCCGACATTCGTTTATCTCATTCCCACACTGGTGCTTTTCGGTCTGGGCACCGTGCCGGGGCTGATTTCCACCGTCATCTTCGCGCTGCCGGCGCCGGTGCGCCTCACCCATCTCGGCATTTCCTCCGTGCCGACGCCGCTGCATGAGGCGGCGCTCGCCTTCGGTGCCACGCGCCGGCAACTGCTCTTCAAGGTGGAACTGCCGGCCGCCATGCCGACCATCATGGCCGGCATCACCCAGTGCATCATGCTGTCGCTGTCGATGGTGGTGATCGCCGCGCTGGTCGGCGCCGACGGCCTCGGCAAGCCGGTGGTGCGGGCGCTGAACACCGTCAACATCTCCATGGGCTTCGAGGCCGGGGCGGCGATCGTCATTCTGGCGATCATCCTCGACCGCGTGTTCCGGCGGCCGGAAAAGAACTGAGGGCGGTCATGGACGGGCAGACGACCACAGACGCGGTTGCGTTCCGCAATGTCGACATCATCTTCGGGGCGCGGCAGAAAGAGGCGCTGGCGCTGGTCGATCAGGGGGCAACGCGCGAGCGTATCCTGTCGGAAACGGGCTGCGTGCTGGGCGCCGCCGGCGTAACGCTGACGGTGAAGCGCGGCGAAATCTGCGTGCTGATGGGCCTTTCCGGCTCCGGCAAGTCCACGCTGCTGAGGGCCGTCAACCGGCTCAACGAGACCGCGCGCGGCGAGGTCATCGTCACCCACGATGGCCGGCCGGTGGATGTGGCGCGCTGCCCGGCGGGCACGCTGCGCGAGGTGCGCTCGCGCACCGTTTCCATGGTGTTCCAGCAATTCGGCCTGCTGCCGTGGCGCACGGTGCGCGAGAACGCCGGCTTCGGGCTGGAACTGCGCGGCCTGCCGGCCCGCGAACGCCGGCGCATCGTCGACGAGAAACTGGAGATGGTCGGCCTTTCCAAATGGGCTGACAAATACGCCCACGAGCTTTCCGGCGGCATGCAGCAGCGTGTCGGGCTGGCCCGTGCCTTTGCCACGGATGCCGACATCCTGCTCATGGACGAGCCGTTCTCCGCGCTCGATCCGCTCATTCGCGACAAGCTGCAGGACGAACTGCTCGACCTGCAGAAGCGCATTTCCAAGACCATCGTGTTCGTCAGCCACGATCTCGACGAGGCGATGAAACTGGGCAACACCATTGCCATCATGGAAGGTGGCCGGATCGTGCAGGCCGGAACGGCGGAAGACATTCTTCTCAGGCCTGCAAACGCTTATGTCACAGAGTTCGTGCGGCACGTTAACCCGCTCAACGTGCTGCGCGGCAATGCGGTGATGACGCCGGCGGCGGCGCTGCGGCGCGAGGGCGACATGGTCTATGCCGGCCCGGAAGGCCGTCTCCGGATCCGCATCGACGGTGCCGGGCGGCCGCAGGGGGCGGAAATCGACGGTCGCCCCGCCCTGATCGAAACCGCCGACGGCGATCTGGAAGCCTGCGATGTCATCGTGGCGCCGGTCAATCTCAAGCTTCAGCAGGCCATTGCCCTGAAGCAGCATTCCAGCCATCCGATCCTGCTGGTGGACGATCTCGGCTGTCTCGCCGGCCTGTGCGACGATGCCGAAATCTATCGCGGCCTCCTGCGCCGGGATCTCGCCTGAGCGGAGCGGGCCCCGGCCCGGGGTTTATGGCGTTCCTGCATCCCCGCGGTCTGCAGAGGTGCTGTATGCGCAAACAGAAATTGCAGCTCTCAAGAAAACAGTAAACCGACGCAGGCCGGTTTGCTTCCCTGCGGCAAGATCGTCTCGTGTCTGTGACGAGGCGTGACGTATGATGGCTCCGGGTGTTGGCGGCCCTTTTTACCGCCCGGGGAGATCTGTGCGTGCCGGATCGGTTGCTTTGGGAAGTTGAGGCGAACTCCGACCGCCTTGTCGCGCGCAGGCTGACAATGGCCTACGTCTTCGGGCTTCTGGCCATCGGCATTCTCACCGCCGGGGTGCATTTCCTGCTCGACCGGGTCATTCTGGAACAGCGCGATTCTGCCACCATCATCAATGTGGCCGGCCGGCAGCGCATGCTCTCGCAGCGCATCGCCCTCATGGCCAGCAACCTCAGGGCCGGCGACGAGACCGCGCGCGGCGTGCTGGAAGACAGCATCGCCCTGATGGAGCGCTCACACGCCGCGCTCGTCGGCGGCAACGATCTCGGCATCGTCCATCCGTTGCCGCAGACCCTCAGGCCCTATTATTTCGAGGGGCCTCATGCCCTCGATCCGGCCGTGCGGCGCTATATCGCCGCTGCCCGGCAGTTTGCGGCCGACGGTTCCCCCGAGGCCTACCAGACGGTGGAGACCGCCGCCCGCGGCGCCATTCTCACCACGCTCGACGGCGCGGTCAGCCTGTTCGAGCATGAAGCCAACCGCCATATCGACGGCCTGCGGCGCATCCAGAAGGTGCTGCTGTGTGCGCTGCTCATCGCGCTGGTGCTGGAAGCGATCCTGATTTTCCGGCCGCTGGTGCGCAAGATCCGCGAATACGCCGCCCGCCTGATCGAGATTGCGGCCCACGACAGCCTGACCGGCCTGTTCAACCGGCGCTATTTCATGGACACGGCGCAGCGCGCGCTTGCGCTCTGCGAGCGGGTTCCGGGCCGGGCCGTCTCGGTGCTGATGATGGATCTCGATTTTTTCAAGCGCATCAATGACACCTACGGCCATGCGGCCGGCGACCGCGTTCTGCGCACCTTCGCCGCAACGGTCGGGGAGAAGCTGCGCGGCGGCGATCTGCTTGCCCGGCTGGGCGGGGAGGAGTTCGCCGTTCTGCTGCCGGGTACCGACCGCATGCAGGCCTTCGCGGTGGCCGAAAAGCTGCGTCAGGCGGTGGCCGTCGCGGCGGCGGACGGGTTGCCGGTGGTCACGGTCAGCATCGGCATCGGCACCTATCTCGGCCGGCACGACACGCTCGACGATCTGCTCAGCCGCGCCGACCGGGCGCTTTATCAGGCCAAGCTGCAGGGCCGCAATCAGGCCTGCGCGCAGCCGTCCATCCCGCCGCTGCCGCCGGCTGCGCCGGCAACGGCTTGAGGCGGCCGCGCGGGTGGGGTCAGCGCGGCCGGAACATGGCGCGCATGCGGGCGGCCAGATCGATGCGCGGCCCGTCCGGTGCCAGCGGGCGGCCGTCCGCGGCGGGCCGGGCCAGAGGCGGCCAGCTCTGGCGCTCGAACAGGTCCAGAAGCGCGTCGGGAATGAAGCGCGTGCGGGCGGCGTAGACATGGCGGTCGCCGCCGGCCGCCTGATTGTGGGTGAAGAAGCGCTGCGGCACCATCAGGGTCAGGCTGTCGCGGGCCCGCGTCATCGCCACATAGAGCAGGCGGCGCTCCTCCTCGATCTCGGCCGCGGTGCCGGTGGCAAGGTCGGCCGGAATGCAGCCGTCGACGCAGTTGAGCACGAACACGCTCTTCCACTCCTGCCCCTTGGCGGAATGGATGGTGGAGAGAATGAGATAATCCTCGTCGCGCCAGGGTGCGCCCGACCGGTCGCTGGTGGCATCGGGCGGGTCGAGGGTGAGTTCGGTCAGAAAACGCTCGCGCGAGCCGTAGCCGCCGGCGATGCCCTCAAGCTGCAGCAGATCGGCGCGGCGGGTTTCGGCATCCTCGTGCAGGCGGTCGAGGTGGGGGGCGTACCATTCGCGCACCGCCGCCAGTTCGGCCGGCCAGCCGGCGGTGCCGGAGGCAAGCTGGCCGAGCAGGGCAACGAAGGAGGCCCAGTCGGCCCCGGTGCGCGGCGGCGCCGGCAGGGCGCCGAGCGCCGCCACCGGGTTTGCCGCGTTGTCCATGACATCCTGAAGCTTCCGCGCCGTGGAAGGCCCGATGCCGGGCAGCAGCATCAGGACACGGAAGCCGGCAACACGGTCGCGGGGGTTCTGCGCAAGGCGAAGAACGGCCAGCATGTCCTTGACGTGGCTGCTTTCCAGAAACTTCAGCCCGCCGAATTTCACGAACGGAATATTGCGCCGGGTCAGTTCCACTTCCAGCGCGCCGGAGTGCGAGGCGGTGCGGAACAGCACGGCCTGCTGTTTCAGCCGCTCACCATGCTCGCGGTTTTCAAGAACGCGGGTGGCCACCAGACGGGCCTGATCGGCCTCGTCGCGCACCAGCATCAGCCGCGGGCGCTCTGCCGACGGGCGCTCCGAATGCAGCGCCTTGGCAAAGCGTTCGGCAGCAAGGGCGATCACGCCGTTTGCCGCTGCCAGAATGGGCTGCGTGGAGCGATAGTTGCGCTCCAGCGTCACGATCTCGGCCGGCGGCGAGAACTGGCCGGGAAAGTCCAGAATGTTGCGCACGGTCGCGGCACGGAACGAATAGATGGCCTGCGCATCGTCGCCCACCACCGTCAGGCCGGCGCCATCCGGCTTCAGGGCCATCAGAATGGCGGCCTGCAGGCTGTTGGTATCCTGATATTCATCGACCAGCACATGGTCGAAGCGGGCGCCGGTGGCGGCGGCGATGTCGGGCTCGGCCAGCGCATGGGCGAGGTAGAGCAGCAGGTCGTCATAGTCGAGCACGTTCTGCGCCTGCTTGGCAGCCACATAGGCCGCGAACAGCGTGTTAAGTGCGGTCTCCCACGCGGCGCACCACGGGAAATGAAGGCGCAGGGTCTCCCCCAGACCGGCCTGCGCATTGACGAGGCGGGAATAGATGGCAAGGCAGGTGCGCTTGGCCGGAAACCGGCTTTCCGTGTGCGAGAAACCGCACTCGTGGCGCACCAGATTCATCAGGTCCGCGCTGTCCTCGCGATCGTGGATGGTGAAGCCGGGATCGAGGCCGACCGCGCCGGCGCTTTCGCGCAGCAGCCGGGCTGCGATGCCGTGGAAGGTGCCGGCCCAGCTCAGCGCCGCCGAAAGCGCGGCCTCGTCGGCACCGCGCGGGCCCAGCACGCGGGCCAGAATGCCGGCGGCACGCTGCGTCATTTCCGCTGCGGCGCGGCGCGAAAAGGTCATCAGCAGAATGCGCTGCGGGTCTGCCCCGTTGAGCACGAGATGGGCGACGCGGTGGGCCAGAGTGCCGGTCTTGCCGGAGCCCGCACCGGCGATGACCAGCAGCGGCCGGGCCGGCTCTGCCCGCCCTTGGGCAACGCCGTGCACGACAGCGCGTCGCTGAGCCTCGTTCAGGCCGGCGAGGTGCTCCAGCCCGGCGAGGTATTCCGGTCCGTCGAGGTGCTCTTTGCCGGCCGGTCCGGTGCCGGCCTGTGCGCGTTCGCTCTGCCGCACCTGTCATCCTCTGTCACGGCCGCCCGGAAACCGGCAGTCCCGCTTGCCCCGGCGTTTCGGGGCGGTGCGAATCTGCGGTGGCGTCCTTCCTGAACAAAGGAAGAACCTAACCATCCCCACGCCGAGTGCAAGCACGCGCGGGGCGGGTGGCGCGCGTGCTGCACCAGCGGCACGCAAGCCAGGCAGACGAGAACCGCGACAGCGGACACCTGCGACAGCGGACACCTGCGACAGCGGACACCTGCG
>NZ_DAISHT010000150.1:7012-9055 GCF_036822375.1 Pseudoxanthobacter sp.
GGCCGCGGCACCGGTTGCGCTCGCCGGGCATTCCGTGGCCTTGTCGGGCGGGCCGCCGGCCGGGAGGAAACGATGCACGGATCGTATCAGCAATATCTGCTCGGCATTCTGGCTGTCGCCAACAACATCCCGGCGCTGGCTCCCTTTCTGGCCATGTGCGGCGGTCTTTCCCGCGTGCAGACCCTGCGTCTCGTCGTCATCGCCACGGCGACCTCGCTTATCGTCATGCTGATGTCGATGGTCTTCGGCACGGCCGTGCTGGCGTTTTTCGGCATCTCGATCAGTGCCTTCCAGATCGCCGGCGGGCTGCTGCTCTGTTCCACCGGCCACAGCATGCTGAATGCGCGCACATCGGAGGATGTGTCCACCAAGGCGGTGCTGCATCCCGACGAAGGCTATCGCCAGCGGATTTCGGCCACCGTCGTGCCGGTGGCCATTCCGCTCACCACCGGCGCGGGCACGATGTCCACCGTCACCGTGTTTGCGCAGCTTGCCGACACCAACAACACCCATCTGCTGCTGCTGTTCGCCATTCTCACCATGACGGTCATCATCTTCCTCGTGTTCTATTTCGCCGTCGACCTGACCCGGTTCATCGGCGAAGTCGGCATGAGCGTTCTGGTGAAGGTGATGGGGCTGTTCACGCTGGCAATCGGCGTGCAGTTCGTTGTCACCGGTGTGACCACCATCTATGCCGGGCTGCCGCACGCCTGAGCACGGCGGCCATGGCGGCGCCTCTCTGTCCATTCCGTTGCACGATCCCGTTTGTCCCATGACCTTTCTGCTGACTGCACTGGCCCTGCTGCTGGAACTGGCGTTCGGCTATCCGCAGGGGCTGTTCGCCCGCATCGGCCACCCCGTTACGTGGATCGGCCGGCTCATCGGCGCCCTCGACCGGCACTGGAACCGGCCGGCCGATCCGGCCGGGCGGCGGCGCGCGCTTGGCGTTCTGGCGCTGCTGGTGATCGTGCTGGTCGCCGGCGGGGCTGGGGCGGCGGTGGCCGGCGTGGCGGGACGGATTGCCGGCCCGGCCGGCGTCGTGCTGGCGGTGCTGGCGGGCAGTGCCTTGCTGGCGCAGCGCAGTTTGGCCGCCCATGTGCGCGCCGTCGCCGCGGCGCTGGAAACCGGCGGCATCGTGGCCGGGCGGGCGGCCGTGTCGCGCATCGTCGGGCGCGACCCCGAGGCCCTCGATGTCGCCGGCGTCTCGCGCGCCGCCATCGAGAGCCTTGCGGAGAACTTTTCCGATGGCATCGTGGCGCCGGCCGTGTGGATGCTGGCCGGCGGGCTGCCGGGGGCGGCCGTCTACAAGGCTGTCAACACCGCCGACAGCATGATCGGTCACAAGACCGCGCGTCACGGTGCCTTCGGCTGGGCCGCGGCGCGGTTCGACGATCTCATCAATCTGCCGGCCTCGCGGCTGGCCGGTCTGCTGATCGTGGCGGCTGCGGCGCTCATGCCCGGGGCGAGCCCGGCTGCCGCGTGGCGGGCCATCCGGCGCGATGCGCGCTTCCACCGGTCGCCCAATGCCGGCTGGCCGGAAGCCGCCATGGCCGGCGCGCTCGGCTTTGCCATCGCCGGCCCGCGCAGCTACGGCGGCGTGATGGTGAGCGGACCGGAGATGGGCGCCGGCGGCCGCCGCGAACTCGGCGCCGCCGACATCCGGCAGGCGCTGCGGCTGTTCTGGCTGGCAGACGGGCTGATGGTGGCGCTGATCGCCGCCGGGGCAGCCATCGCCCTCGTGCTCTGAGGCGCCTCAGCGGGCCAGCGCCAGCAGGGTATCGAGGTCGAGGTGCTGTTCCAGATGGCTGGCGAGAGCGTCCAGCGCCGCCTCTATGCCCGCCTCGAACTGCAGATCGGAGGGCGGGGTACCGAGGCGCTGAAGCCAGCGGGCGCGCTGGGCATCGTCGGCAAAAAGACCGTGGACATAGCTGCCGCACACCCGGCCATCGGCGGAAACCGCGCCTTCCGGCCGGCCATCGCTCAAGCCGGTCTCGCCCACGCCGGTCTTGCCCAAGCCGGTCTCGCCCAAAGCGCTCTCGCCAA
>NZ_DAISHT010000151.1:0-4938 GCF_036822375.1 Pseudoxanthobacter sp.
CCCCGGGGCACAGCCCCCACCGCCCCGCGGATGGCCTCCGCCATATAGGGCGAATAATAGAGCGTGAGCGTGATCACGCCCGCGCTGACGGCGGAAAACCGCAATCCGAGATCGGGGGCGACGAAATAGACCCCGTAAAGCAGCACCAGAATGGGAAAGCCGAGAATGAACTCGGTGTAGAGGCGCACCAGCGCGCGCAGCGCCAGCCAGCGGCTTTGCCCGGCAGCGTGAAGCAGAATGGCTGCGGCCAGCGCGCACAGCGTGCCCAGTCCGGTCAGCCATGCCGTCTCGCGCAGCCCGCGCAGGAAGAGCGGGCCGTACTGGAGAAAGACATCGAGAAAATCGGTCATCGTCTGATCCTCCGGGCTCATCCCCGAAGGGCACTCAGGCGCCGTTCCAGCACCCGCGAACCGCGCAGAAGGATCTGCGCCAGCACGGTGTAGGAGATGGCGACCGCGGTGAACACTTCGATGGCCGAGAAGGTGCGCGACTGGATGAGAACGCCGGTATAGGTGATCTCCGTGACCGCAACCACGGAAGCAAGCGGCGTCGACTTCAGCACGATGGTCAGTTCGGCCGTGAGAGGCGGCAGGCTGGCGATGAAGGCCTGCGGCAGCACGATGCGTTGCCAGATGCGCCAGCGGCTCATGCCGATAGCCTCGGCGGCCTCCGTCTGCCCGGGCGGAATGGCCGCCACCGCCGCCCGCAGAATCTCGGCCGAATAGGCGCCGGAGTTGAGGCCGATGGCCAGCATCGCCGCGAGGAAGGCCTGTTCGGAGAGGCCGAGCGACGCGATGCCGAAAAACACGACCAGCAACTGCACATAGAGCGGCGTGCCGCGCATGAGGCTGACATAGAGGCGGCTCAGCACATAGCCGGTCCTGCCGCCGCCGATCTGGGCGGCGGCGGCAAGAGCCCCGACAGCAAGGCTGACGATGCCGGCCGCCACCGTCAGCTCGACGGTGACCACCGTGGCGCGGGCGACAGGCCCGATGGCCTCAAGAAAAAGGGCAGTCTGAAACATCGCGGCCCTCTGCCGCCTGCACCGGGGCAGGCCTGTCGGCGGGAGTGTCAGTTGGCGGGAACGAAGTCTTTTTCCGGCAGTTCCATCGTGTAGCCGAAATACTGCGTCTGCAGCTTGCCGATGGTGCCATCGGCCTTCAGCTTCGCCACTTCCGCCGAGAGCGCCGCCGCCAGATCGGCATCGGCCTTGTTCACACCCCAGCCGATGGGCGTGGAAGGCCCGATATCGCCGACCACCACCAGCGCCAGATCCTTGCGCTTGCCAACCGCTTCGGTCAGCACGGACTTGTCGTCCACCACGCAATCGGCCCGGCCCTTGTCGAGGGCGGCAATGGTCTGTTCGATGGTCTCGAAGCCCAGCAGTTCCACCGGCGCCTTGCCGGCATTCTCAAGGCCGGTGTTGAGCGCCTGCATCATCTGCTCGGGCTGGGTCGTCTGCTTCACCGCGCAGGTCAGCCCCGAAAGCGCGCCGATATCGGACGATTTCACCTTGCCGTCCTTCAGCGCCAGCACCGCATTGGTGGAGGTGGCCGTGGGGATGACATAATCGATGCGCTTCGCCCGCTCGGCCGTGACATTCAGGGTCGGCGTCATGTCAAAGCCGCCGGCGATGAGCGCCGGCAGAATGCCGCTGAACGGCATGACCTTGTATTCCACCTTCACGCCAAGGTTCTTCGCCACGGCCGCAATGATATCCGGATCGTAGCCGACGATTTTACCCCCGGCATCGGTGAACTCGAACGGCGCAAACGTCGGATCGATGCCGACGACCAGCGTGCCCTTCTCCTTCACCTCTTTCAGCGAGGCGGCGCCTGCCGGCGCTGTCATGAGGCCCGCGCCGAGCGCGGCGGCGAGCGCGAGAGTTCCAAGCGTCTTCAGGCCCATTGTGTTCCCCTGTTATGGACGGCCGATGATGGAATCGAGATCGTTACGCACTTGCACGCGCAGCCGCCCCGGTTCGGAGCGCTGCCAGAGCCGGCCGTCGGCCCGCGGGGCCGCAACGGCAACCGTCATGTCCAGAACGAACCGGCCCGCGGCCATGTCGCCCGGCCGCGATGTGGCGCCCGCCGGCGTCAGGCTGCCATCGCGACCGATGGCGACCGACAGGAACAGGTTGACCGGATCGGCGGTCTTCGCCGCCTGCCCGCCCGCGGCCGCAATGGCGGCGGCAACGCGCGCCTTCAGCGCTTCCGCACCGCCGGCCTCGCCCTCTGTCAGCGGCAGCAGCAGATCGTGCGTCAGGTGCGGCGCGGAAATGCCGAGCACCATCACCGGACGACGCTTGTTGGTAACAAGCCGCATGCCGAGCCGCAGGGCGAAGGAATTGGAGAACACCCGCGTGTGATGGGGCGAGAGGAAGATCTCCGGGTCCGCATCGGCAACGGCGAACAGACCCGCCGGCTGGCCGCCGTCGATATCGGTCACCGCCAGAAACTGGCCGCAGGCAACCCGCACGGCCCGCACCTCACCGCCGGGCACGATCACATCGCTTTCCGGCGGCAGCGGGCCGGTAACGGGTTCCTTCATCAGCAGCGGCATCACGCCTCCTCCGCCGGATAGCGCACTTCAACCGGCGTCGGCCGCAGGCCGTTGCCGGGGATGATGTCCTGCGGGCAGGACGAGACCGCGCAGACCACGTCCATCAGCGCCCTCAGGGCAATGCGGTCGCCCGGACGGCTCGGCGGATCGACCACCGCCGTGCGGCCATCTTCCACCACCGGGCTGTTCTGGAAGAAGTTGAACGGCTCCGGCAGGGCAAGCGGCGTGCGGATGCCGTAGGCGCGCAGCGGCTCGTACATGTTGTCGAGACAGTTGCGGTGACCGGGGCAGCCGAAGTCGACCGCAAACCGGCTCGCATCGCATGCCGGCACCGTGTAGTCGTGCGTGCCGATGGTATCCTCGACAATCTCCAGCATCGGCCGGCCGCGGCTCGACATCAGCACATCGCCGCACTTGATGTAGAGCGAGCGCAGGGCGAGGCGCGTTTCGATGCCGGACAGGGTTTCGCCCTGATCGGCCGCGCTGAAGGCGACGAAGTCGATGGCCTGCTGACCTTCCAGATCGACCAGAACGAACACGTCGCCCGCCTTCACGTCGAACGCACCGCCGTGGCCGCCGGCGACATGCAGCACACGCTCAGCCATCGGCCCGCTCCGGCTCCATGATGTCGACGTGCATTTCGGTCGGATACCAGCCGGCAATCGGGTTGAATTCCTGCGGGCAGGCCGAGATCGCCACCACCAGATCGATCCACGCCTTCATCACGATGTAGTCGCCGGGCTTCGAGGGCGCCGGCCCGTTCAGCACCGAACCGTCTGCACCCACCGGCACGTTGGCGAAGATGTTGAACGGCTGCGGCACGTAGAAAGGCCGGGTGCCGAAATAGGGCTCCATCACTTCGCGCAGGTTGCCGGCGCACGAGCGGTGGCTGTGCTGCAGGCCATAGAGCCGATAACGGTGTTCGTCACAGGCGGCCGTCAGCAGGTCATGCACGCGGCAGGTATCGGCAATGACCTGCAGAACCGGGCGGCGGTGATTGGAGTGGAAACTCTCGCCCGGCTCCGGGCACAGCTTGTTCACCCAAACGCGGGTGTGCATCGCCGAAAGATGCTCGTCCAGATCGTCGGCGTTGAAGGCCCAGAAATCACCGCACTGGCGGCCATGCGGGTCGGTCAGGCGGATATATTGTCCGGCCTTCACCACGCCGGCCCAGCCCGTCATCGGCTGGATGACCTCGCTGCGCACGCTGGAAAGGGCAAGGGTTGCCTTTCCGTTCAAATCCACCTCGAATGCCATCATGTCCTCGGCGCTATCGATGAGATTGAAATCATGATTTCATAATTTGCGTTTTTGAAAAGCGCATTTTATCATCACGACGTGATCACCAAACAGGCAGGCGGACGTGGGCGACACAGGGACACCCGACACGGCAACACCCGAGAGTGCGACAACGGACACAGCGACACAGCCCGGCGGGGACGCAGCCGATGGCCTGCTGAATGCGCGTATCAGGGCGGTCTATGACGACATGGCGCCGGCCGAGCGCCGGGTCGCGGATCTCATCCTGCATTTTCCGGGTGAACTGCATGGCTATGCCGCCTCCGAGCTGGCGCGGCTGGCGGGCACCTCCAATGCCGCCGTCAGCCGGTTCGTGCGCCGGCTGGGGTTCGCCAATTTCGAGGAAATGCGCCTTTTTGCCCGCGACGAACGGGAGAACGGCTCGCCGGTGACCCTGATGCGGTTGCAGGAGGGCGACAATCCGGCCGGCCCCTACGACCTTGCCCGCCACGCGGAGATGGTGGGCGAAAATGTGAGCCGCACCTTTGCCGGCCTCGATGGCGGCACATGGGAGCGCCTGACCGGGGCACTGGAGACGGCGCCGCGGGTGTGGATCATCGGCTTTCGCCACGGCTATTATCTGGCCGGCTATCTGAAATGGTCGCTGGTGCATGTGCGCGACAATGTGTTTCTGCTGCCGGCCGGCGGGGAGACGTTCGGCGAGAGCCTGATCGATGCCGGGCCGGGCGATCTTGCCATCGTGTTCGCCATGCGACGCCGCGTGCCGCTGATAACGCGGCTGGTGCCGGCGCTCGGCCGGCAGGGCGTGCGCGTGGCTCTCATCACCGATACCGGAATGGCCGATACGCTGGGCGCGGACTTCGTGCTGCGCTGTCACTCGAAATCGCGCGGGGCGACGGACGACCATTCCGCCGCGTTCGTTCTGTCCCATGCCCTGCTGGAAGGGCTCATCGCCCGGCTCGGCCAGAAGGCCCGCACGCGCTTTGCCGCGGTGGACGAACAGCACGCCGGCCTCGCCGAACTGGGCTGAGCCCGGTTCGCGCGAGGACCGGCGCCGGCGGCGCAGACCGCCTGCCCGTTTTTTAATCCTATGAAATTGCCAGACCGGGCCGGCGG
>NZ_DAISHT010000151.1:5038-8976 GCF_036822375.1 Pseudoxanthobacter sp.
GGGCCGGCGGTTTGCCGAAGCCGCCATGTCCGCACACAGCGGATGCACCGGGCCCTGCAGATGCGTCCGCGCCGGTCGGAACGGACGCGGCCGCGGGCCGGATCAGAACCGGATGCGGAGCGTTCCGCGCACCGCGCTGTCCTGCGCGGAGGCGGCATAGGCGCCCTCATAATGCAGGCCGATATCGACGGCTTCGGTCGGGTTGTAACCGACGCCGAGATCGACGAGCGCGGCGTTCTGCGCCACCGGCACGCCAAAGGTGGTGAATGCTGCCGAGCCGGTGAAGGAGGCGGTCTGCGATGGCGTCAGCTCACCATAGGCGTGCTGCCAGCCAAGGCCGGCCATCAGCTTCACGGCGCCCCCGGTCTCCACGGGAATGGCATGGCCGAGCCGCAGGCCGAGCACGCTGTAGGTCGTGTCGAACGTCCCGCTTTCAGCGGTCAGCGCGGCGGTGCCCCCGGTTTCCGCGAACCCGCTGCTGTTCAGGCCGACATAAGCGAGATTGGCAAACGGCTCGGCCGTCGTCGCGCCGAAATGAAAACTGTAGCCCGCTTCGGCGAAGGCCTGTGCGGTGCCGGCGCGATAGTTCGCCGACAGGCTCTGCGCCACATCGCCGAACGCCACCGCGCGATCCATCGTCAGCGCGTGCCATGTGTAGGCCGCGCCGAAGCGCAGCCCCAGATCGCCGAAACGGGCCCCGCCATAAAGGCCGAGATCGTAATTGTCGCTGTCGGCCGAGGCGTTCGGGGTGTTCGTATCAAAGGCCGACCGGCTGTAGCCGCCGACAAGGCCAACCCGCCACGCGTCGCCGGCCGGGCTGTCGACGCCCATCAGAAAGCCGCTGACCGAGCGCGACAGCGTGGCGGCATTGCCGTCGCCCTTCGTCTGCCCCCACCCGCCATAAGCCTGACCCCAGGCCGTGAGCGCAAATCCGGGCATCAGCGCCGCCGTTTTCGCCAGGCTCTTCGCGGGTTCGCTGCCGCTCGCAAGGGCCTGCCGCACCCGGCCCATGGCGGCATCGCGCAGATAGACGGACTGCTGCTGCAGCCCCGCTTCGACCGAGGCATAGGCCGCGCCGGAGAGGCTCTCGAAGGCGGCCGGCGCCTCCGCTCCGCTCAGGGCGGCGAGCGACCGATTGAGCGGCGAGCTGATATCCAGTGTGTCGGCCGCCGCGGCCGCTGCCCGTTCGTTCGCCGTGGGGGCGAATGTCGTGTAGGGCACGGCGCTGCGCCCCAGCGTCAGCGTGCCGGTGCTGTCCAGCTGCGCGCCGAGGAACGGGTACAGCGCCGGTGCCGTGCCGAACAGCGTGTTGTCGACGGTAAAGCCGGAGGCGAGCGAACCGGCCGTGAACACCTGATAGGTGGCCCCGAACACCGGCGAAAAGCCACTGCCCTGCGCCAGCAGCAGGGTTGCGCCGCCCGCGGTCAGCGTTCCGCCCACCGCGAGCCGGTCGGAGGTGCCGGCCGCGCCGAGTTCGGCAACATAGAGCGATCCCGGCTGGAAGGTGGCATCGCCGGTCACCGTCACCGTGCCGAACGAATGCCCCGGAGAAACCGAACCGCCGCGCGCGACGACCAGCGAGGAGACCGTGCCGGTGCCCGACAGCGTGCCATAGGTGGTGACCGGACCCGCCACGACGCCATCGTTGCTGAACACGAAATTGTTGACCACCGCGCCCTGTATGAGGCCGGTGCTGGTCAGCGAACCGAAGGTCGAGACATCGCCGACGATGGTTCCGCTGTTGCCCATCTGACCGAGATTGAAGACCGTGCCGGTGAGCTGGCCGGCGTTGAAGAGCGTTCCCGCGTTGGTGACCGTGCCGGTGAGGGAGCCGGTGTTGGTCCACGTCCCGGCATTGCTGACCGCCCCGTAGAACGCGCCGCTGTTATCGACCGTTCCCTGATTGACGAAGGCGGCGCCGGAGCGCGCGCCGAGCACGGTGCCGCCGTTCGTCAGCGCCTGCCCGCCCGCCACCTGATAGCCGTTGCCCGCGTTGTAGAACACGGCGCCGGGAGCCACCGTCAGCGATCCCGTCATCACCCCGTTGAGAACGGTCGCCCCCCGGCCGACAGTGACGCCGCCGGTGTTCAGCACGGCACCGTTGAGCACGATCGTCCCGCCGTTCAGCGTGAGACTGCTGGCGCCGTAGATCGCGGAATCGAAGATCGCCGTCGCACTCGTGTTGATCGTACTGCCGCCGACGAGCAGCACCGGCAGCGTCGTCTCAAAGTCCTGACTGAGGTTCAGCGGGCCCTGCGCGGCAATCAGCGGCGCCACGGTCACATTGGTCTGCGGGCTGTAGCCGTTCGCCGCAATGCCGATAAAACCGCCATCCGCATCGAACAGAACGTTGAAGCCGGCATAGGTGTGCAGGCTCGAATTCACGAACGTTCCGCTGTCGGACGCATCGATCGGATAAGGCGTCTGCGGGTTGCTCAGATCGCCGCTCAGGAAGGTGTAGGACGCGCTGCCGCCCGCCAGGCTGATGGTCACCGCCGTGTTGTCGGTCAGCGCCGCCGAGCCGTTCGGCACGTTGATGAAGGCATTGGTGACGCCGGTATCCATCAGAAGCGTGGTCGGGCTCGTAACGCCCCCGACCGTGATGGTGCCCTCAATCTGCTGCCACTGGGCGGGCACGCTGCCGCTGCCGGCGCTCTGCAGCACAAGCTGTGCGTAAGTGAAGGCCTGCGAAGACGTATTTTCCTGCGTCAGGCCGAGATAAATGCCGGTCGGGGTAATGATATAGCCCCGCCGCATCGTTCCGGCCTGCATCTCCGACAGATTGAGAAACAGATTGTAAGCCTGCGATGTGGGCGCCAGTCCGTCCACATATTTCTTCATTTTGTCGTTGTTCTTCTCGTCCGGAAGCGTCCCCTCGCCCATTGTCGTGCGGTCGAACCCGATCCCCAGCATCGAAATGCCATAGACCGGGCTGTCGACGCCGGTCTGCCCGGACACGCAACCGTTCGGCGCGCCCGCCAGACACTCATAGCCCGTGGCAAACAACACCGGCACAAGCGAGGTGACCGTCTGCTGTTCGCTGTCGCCCAGAATCGATACGTTCATCGTCTGGAACACGCCGGTGATGACGAGGCCGGAACTGTTGTAATAGACCCATCCGGCCGGCCCGACCGGCGTAAAGCCGGCGGCCCAGTATGCCTTTCCCAGCACCATGCCGGTCGATCCGGTATCGACACCGATATCCGCCCTGACGCCGTTAACCTCGACCCTGATATCCATCATGGTCTGATGTTTCAGCGCATAGGCCAGATCGGCGGATCGCTCGGTGTCATCGGCCGTGAAGGTCGAATAATCGATGAAATAGGACTGATCGTAATTGCTGTAGAGATTCCAGCTCTCTGCCGCCGCCGCACCGCCCGCAGGCAAGAGGCCGGCCGCGCCCGCCGAAAGAGCCGTGCAGAGGCCGGAAATGCGCCCCGCCGCCCCGAGCCTCAGTCTCCGCCGTGGCCCCGCCCTCGCCGTCAGAAGACGCATTGCCGCTCCCCGCTGCAGAAACCCTCCCCCGGCCGCGCCGGCGGCAGAACGCTAGCCCGAACCGCCCGCCATGAGAAGACGAGCCGGCGACATTGGCAGGCGGTGACAGCGCGGGCGGGGCCGCTTCAAAGCCGCCCTGCGCGCAAGAGGAAACCGGGGCGATCGTCCGGCAACCGACGGTCGCCGCAGCCTGCCGGCCGGGATGAACATGAGACGGCGGAAGAGCACGGGACAATGCCGGACAGAGGCCCGGCATCCCGTCCGGCAACCGCATATCGGGTGGATTCGGAATTCAGACGCGCAGGCGGTCTGCCCGCCGGCCGTTCAGGCCTGTGCCGCAGCCAGACTGTCTTCTATCCACCAACCACCGGCATCAGCCGCCGGATTGTGTTGGTGAGCCCGGAGGGACTCGAACCCTCGACCCCATGATTAAAAGTCACGTG
>NZ_DAISHT010000152.1:0-8891 GCF_036822375.1 Pseudoxanthobacter sp.
AGCGGGAGAGGCGCATTCCGGGTGCTCTTGCACAAGGGGGATCGGAGGCTCGCGGCACGCGAGGCTGATTGGCGAACAATAATGGCAAACCTGAGCCGGTGGGGGAGTGAACAGGCCCGGCCGCCAAAAGGCAACCCGTCGGTTAGCAGGCCCCGGCCCGGCAAAAAAGGTCAGCCATGCTGTCAAACGCAAAAAAGTTGGGCGAGCCATGCACAAAATGATGACAAAGCAAATTCGATGCGCTAGGTTCGAAACATAACAAGTGGCTGACGGTCTCCGAGCCGGCCATCAGCCGATAAGGCATCGCGGTCTAAGTCTTGGGAGGAAGACCCTCGGCGCAGCTTATAGCTTGCAGCCGCCGGAGTTGGGAGGAGACACCCCTCGACTCCACAACAAAGGCAGTAGGGTAAGACGCGGAACTAGAACAGCAAGGCCCTCGGGCCTTGCTTTTGTTTTTTAAGGCCCGTGCATTCCCGCGCAACCGCCGGCGACCGCCCGCGGAACAACCTTCCGCAAGCCGGACTCTGCGAAGCCGCGGCCCCCCCTGCACGCCCGACCGCCGCATGAGGCGTCCGACCGGCCACACCGCCGCGCTGCACAAGAGCTTGACTTTCCACATGAAATCCGCGCACTGGCATCCGCCATCCCGGTCCGCCGCCCGCGCGCGAGGGCGTCTTCAGCAACCCGGGACGCCCGGCCGCGACTCCGCCGGCTGCGCACCGCCTCCCCGGCCGGAGCCCTGATCCGCCACAGGTGCTCTGCCGGATCGCCGGGCCCGGCCTCCTCCGGTTGAGAGAATTCCGCCCCCGATCCGCAGCAGCCGCGCGTTGTCCCGCTCAGGCCCGCCGGCCGAGACCACACCGCAGGCCGGGCGTCATGCGACGGGCCTCCGGGTCCCGAATCGACCCGCCCGAATCCCGGCCGAACGATCCGCCCGCGACAATCTGCTCCGCCGTCGGCCGACTCACCCACGGCGGCCGGCGCGGCCAACGCCGCGCTTCCGTAGCGGCTATTGTGCCTATTTTTTGCGCACAAGGTTCGCGTTGGTTTCGCGCTGGTCAGGCCGCAGCGCGCGCGTCACACGCATCCGCCGGCAGGCAGCAGGCCGCCAGCATCCGATATCGAACAAGCAGAATGGGTTGACTTCGACGCCCGCGCGCCGGCCGCCATCGGCGCCGCCCTGAGCCGGCAAACTGGCCTGACCGCCGCAACGCAGCCGGCCTGCTGCCTGCCGTTATGGCAGGCAGCCGTTGCACATTCAGCCCTCTGCGACCGCAACGCGGCAGACGGGCTTCTTGCCCCACTTTTCCGCGACCGCCGCGCGCGCAGCGCGGCGCACCGCCTCTGCAACGAGCGCGTGGTCCTTGCGGCGCGGCCGCGGGATGCTCTGCAAGGCACCGGCGACCGCCTTCTGCACGACGGCCGAGAACAGCACGCCCTCGCGGGTCGCTGTCGGCACGCCGATCAGCGTCACGGTCGGCGCCGCCACCTCGTCGCCCTTGCTGTCGAGCGCCAGCGACACCACCACCACACCGTTGAACGAGGCGCGACGGCGGTCTTCCATGCCGGACTGTTCCGGCTCAACCAGCAGCCGGCCGTCTTTGTACAGCACGCCGGCATGCACCTCGTCGACCACTGCGGCCGGCCCCGGCGCAAGCCGCACCATCAGGCCGTTGTGCGGAATGATCACCTGCGGCACCCCGAGCCCGCGGGCCAGCTTGGCATGTTCGGCCAGATGCAGGGGCTCGCCATGCACCGGCAGCGCCACCTGCGGCCGGATCAGGCCATAGAGCTCGCGCATCTCATCGCGCCGCGGATGACCCGAGACATGAACGAGACCGTCGCGGTCGGTCACGATGTCGATGCCCCGCGCCGCCAGCGCATTGATGATCGAGCCGACGGCCTTCTCGTTGCCGGGGATCGTGCGCGACGAGAAGATCACCATGTCGCCCGGCGAGAGCGCCACCAGACGATGATCGTCCTCGGCAATGCGCGCCAGCGCCGCACGCCATTCGCCCTGACTGCCGGTCAGCAGCGCAACCACCTTGTCGCGCGGCAGGTAGCCATAGGCTTCCTCGTCCAGCACGGGCCGCAGACCATCCAGATAGCCAAGCTCCCCGGCGATCTCGATCACCCGCTTCATGGCGCGCCCGAGCACCACGACTTCCCGGTCTGCCCGGTTCGCCGCACTGATGACCGCGCGCAGCCGTGCAGCGTTCGACGCAAACGTCGTCACAGCAACGCGCGCCGGGGCATTGGCGATGATGCGTTCAAGCTCAACCGCCACGTCCGCTTCCGACGGCGAGCGCCCTTCGCGGATCGCGTTGGTCGAATCGCAGATCAGCGCCTGCACGCCTTCCGCGCCGATCTCGCCCAGCCGCGCCAGATCGATCGGCAGCCCGATGCCGGGCTCATGATCGATCTTCCAGTCGCCGGAATGCACGGCGGTGCCGGCGGCGGTGCGCACCACCACCGCGTTCGCCTCCGGAATCGAATGCGACATCGGCACCAGTTCCAGATCGAACGGCCCGAGCTGCCACCGCGCGCCCTGCTCCACCTCTACGATGTCGATGTCGGGCGCGTCCGGCTCGCCATCGAGCTTGGCGTCCAGCATCGCCGCCGCAAACGGCGTCGCATAGACCGGCACGCGCAGCCGGCTCCACAAGTCCACCAACGCGCCGTAATGGTCTTCATGGACGTGCGTCAGCACGATGCCGAGCAGGTTCTCACGCTCAGCCTCGATGAAACGGGGATCCGGCAGAACCAGATCGACGCCCGGCTCGTCCTCGCCCCCGAAACTGACGCCGCAATCGACCATGATCCAGCGCCGGTGCCGCGCCGGGCCATAGCCGTAAAGCGCCATGTTCATGCCGATCTCGCCGACGCCCCCAAGCGCGACGAAGACCAGTTCATTCGTTTTCTCTGCTTTCATCAGCCCGCTGTCGCCGCCACTCCAAAATGGACGTCGCCGGCCGCCACGCTGTGCCTGCGGCCATCGTCGCCGCGCACCACGAGGTGCCCATCGCCGTCCAGTGTTTCAAACCAGCCTTCAATCACTCTGTCGCTGAGCTGGACGCGAACCGGCGCGCCCACACCGCGTGCCCGGGCCAGCCAGGCCGCCCGGATGGCCCCAAATCCCGTTCCGTCGTCCCACAGCCGCTCCGCCAGCACCCAGGCGTCCGACAGCGCCGCGAACATCGTCGCCGCATCCGTTACAACGCCCGCTTCCGCCAGCGAGGCCACCCGGTACGGTGCGCCCTCGGGCGCCCGCACGACGTTGATGCCGATCCCGACCACCACGGCCGTCATTCCGTCCGCCAGCCGGTCCGCCTCAAGCAGAATACCAACCAGTTTCGCCCCGTCCAGCAGCAGGTCGTTCGGCCACTTCAGCTCCAGCCCGGCCATGCGGCCGGTCGCGCCGGCATCGCCCGCGACATCCGCCACCGGCCGTCGAAGCGCGACCGCCGAAATCGCCCAGTGCGCGGCAAGCCCGGCCACAAATCCCAGCGTCGCCAGCGCGTGCGCCGGCTGCGGCGAAACCTTCAGCAGGCTCGCCGCCAGATTGCCGACCGGCGCCACCCAGCCCCGGCCCCGCCGGCCGCGGCCGGCGGTCTGACACTCTGTCACCGCCCAGAAATTCCCGCTGCCGCCCTTCAGCGCCGGCAGCATGGCCGCCCGGTTTGTCGATCCGGCCGACCGGTAACCCTGAACGCGAAAGCCCGCCGCAGAAGCGACGGGCCCGAGAACGAACCCTGCGCCATCCGGCGCAGGGATCATGTCATCATCGCGCGCTGTCATCGCCCGCTCAGAACAGGCTTGCCGCTGCCGCGCCCGCGGCATTGATCACCGGGCTCGCGAACACGACGAACAGCAGCACCGCGGCACCGCTGATGCCGAGCACGAACTTCAGCGACCCGGCCATCGGCTCGAACCCTTCCGCCGGCTCGTCGAAGTACATCACCTTCACGACACGCAGGTAGTAGTACGCGCCCACCACCGAAGCCAGCACGCCGATCACCGACAGCCAGTAGAGCCCGGCGTGAATGGCCGCCGCGAACACATAGAACTTCGCGAAGAAGCCGGCGAGCGGCGGAATGCCGGCCAGCGAGAACATGATCATCGCCATGACGAAGGCCACGACCGGGTTGGAGCGCGCCAGACCGGAAAGGTCGCGGATTTCCTCCACCGCCACGCCGCGGCGCCGCATCGCGATGATCACCGCGAACGCGCCCAGCGTCATCGGTAGATAGACCGCGAGATAGACGAGCACGCCCTGCACGCCTTCCGCCGTGCCGGCCGCGAGGCCGACCAGTGCGAAGCCCATGTGACCAATCGACGAATAGGCCATCAGCCGCTTGATGTTCTTCTGCCCGATGGCGGCAAACGAGCCGATCAGCATCGAAGCCAGCGACACGAACACCACGATCTGCTGCCAGTCGTGCGTCACCGAACCGAACGCATCGATGACCACGCGGACGAACACCGCCATGGCCGCGATCTTCGGCGCCGACGCGAACAGCACCGTCACCGGGGTCGGCGCGCCCTCATAGACGTCCGGGGTCCACATGTGGAACGGAACCGCCGAGACCTTGAAGCAGAAGCCCGCCAGCACGAACGCCAGACCGAACGCAAAGCCGACCGTGCTGGCCCCTTTGCCGACGATCTCGGCAATCTCGTGGAAGTTGGTGTGGCCGGTAAAACCGTAAACCAGCGACATGCCGTAGAGCATCAGGCCCGACGACAGCGAACCGAGCACGATGTACTTGATACCCGCTTCGGTCGACCGCACGTTATCACGGTCGATCGCCGCCAGAACGTAGAGCGCGAGGCTCATCAGTTCGATGCCCAGATAGACCGCCAGAAGATCGTTGGCGGAAATCAGCAGCAGCATGCCGATCGTCGAAATCAGCACCACGACGGCAAATTCAAACCGCTCGAACTTCTCCGCCCGGCTGTAAGCGCCGGACATCAGGATCGCACCCGCGGAGCCGAGCACCGTCAGCACCTTGAGATAACGGCCAAACGCATCGGAGATGAAGGCACCGGAGAAGGTGACCCCCTCGTGCGGAAAAGCCAGAATCAGCACGCCGACGACAAGAAGGAGCGCAACCGCGAGGGCATTCACCAGTCCGGTGGCGTTCTCGCGGGCAAACAGCCCCACCAGCAGCAGCGCCAGAGCGCCCAGCGCCAGCAGTATCTCCGGCAAAGCCGGCAAGAGATCGGGCAGCGTCGCCATCGGCGTTTGGCCTCTTATCGTTCCGTCTTCGTTGCACCGGCCGGCAGGTCCCTCACCTGCCAGCCGTCTGTTCTCGTTCTGCCCGCCTCAGCGCGCAAAGGTCGCCATCACGCCTTCGGGCAGCATCGCGTTCATCGCACTCTGCCCCTCGGCCTCGGCCCGCGCCAGCGAGGCCTGATACTTGTCGAGCAGGTTCGTCACCGAGGCGGCCGTCACATCCATGATGGGCGCCGGCCACACACCGAACAGGATCGTCAGAGCGACCATCGGCACCAGCAGCACCTTCTCGCGGCCCGAGAGATCCATCATCGCCTTCAGGCTCTCCTTATCGAGCGCCCCGAACACGACCCGGCGATAAAGCCAGAGCGCATAGGCCGCCGACAGGATCACACCCGACGTGGCGAACACCGCCACCCAGCTGTTGACCTGGAACACACCCAGAAGCGTCAGGAACTCACCGATGAACCCCGAGGTGCCTGGCAGCCCGACATTGGCCATGGTGAACACCATGAACACCAGTGCGTAGGCCGGCATCCGGTTCACCAGACCGCCATACGCGGCGATCTCGCGGGTATGCAGCCGGTCGTAGACCACGCCGACGCACAGGAACAGCGCGCCCGACACGAAACCGTGCGAGATCATCTGGAAGAGGCCGCCCTGCACGCCCGCCTGATTGGCCGCGAAGATGCCCATCGTCACGTAGCCCATGTGGGCCACCGACGAATAGGCGATCAGCTTCTTCATATCCTGCTGCACGAGCGCGACGAGCGAGGTGTAGACGATCGCCACCACCGAAAGCGTGAAGATGAAGGGCGCGAAATCCGCCGACGCCACCGGGAACATCGGCAGCGAGAACCGCAGGAAGCCGTAGCCGCCCATCTTCAGCATGATGCCGGCCAGAATGACCGACCCGGCCGTCGGTGCCTCGACGTGCGCATCCGGAAGCCAGGTGTGCACCGGCCACATCGGCATCTTCACTGCGAACGACGCGAAGAACGCCAGCCACAGCCATGGCTGCATCGAAACCGGGAAGTTATGGTTGAGCATCGCCGCGATGTCGGTGGTGCCCGCGTTCCAGTACATCGCCATGATGGCCAGCAGCATCAGCACCGAGCCGGCGAGCGTGTAAAGGAAGAACTTGAAGCTCGCATAGACACGGCGCGGACCGCCCCACACGCCGATGATGATGTACATCGGGATGAGGCCGCCTTCGAAGAAGACGTAGAACAGCACCAGATCGAGCGCACTGAACACGCCGATCATCAGCGTCTCCAGCACGAGGAAGGCGATCATGTACTCCTTGACGCGCGTCTGAATGGCTTCCCAGCTCGCCAGGATGCAGAACGGCATCAGGAACGTCGTCAGGATGACGAACAGCATCGAGATGCCGTCCACACCCATTTTGTAGGTGATCGTGCCGCCGAGCCAGTGTGCATTCTCGACGAACTGGAAGTCCGGGTTCGCCGGATCGAAGCCGATCCAGATCAGCAGCGACACGAGGAAGGTGAAGACCGTCGTCACCAGTGCGACACGGCGAATGTTCGCCACCGCAGCCGGGTCATTGCCCCTGACGAGCAGGATGAACAGCACCCCGACCAGCGGCAGGAACGTGACGATCGAGAGAATCGGCCACTCGCTCATCACGGGTTCCCCCCCTGGAACATCGACCATGTCACGAGAGCGGCGATGCCGATCAGCATGACGAAGGCATAGTGGTAGATATAGCCGGTCTGCAGCCGCACGACGCGGTTGGTGATGTCGACGACCCGCGCCGAAATCCCGTTCGGACCGAAGCCGTCGATCAGCCAGCCGTCGCCCCGCTTCCACAGGAAGTTGCCGAGGCAGCGGGCCGGGCGGACGAACAGGAAGTCATAGAGCTCGTCGAAATACCACTTGTTCAGCAGGAACTTGTAGAGCCCCTGATGACGGGCGGCAAAGGCCTTCGGAACCTCCGGCGCCTTCATGTAGGCGTACCAGGCCGTCACCAGACCGAGCGCCATGGCAACCGTCGGCAGCCACTTCGCCCACGCCGGAACTTCGGTGTGCATGGCATGCAGGATGTGCTCGACCGTCTCGATGTCGATCGCCTGCTTCCAGAACGACTGCCACTGATCGCCGATGAACACGCCGTGGAACACGATGCCGCCGAACAGTGCGCCGAGCGACAGCACGCCAAGCGGGATCAGCATGACGGCCGGCGACTCGTGAGCGTGCGCCATCACCTCCGCAGAAGCCCGCGGCTTGCCGAAGAAGGTCATGAACACCTGACGCCACGTGTAGAACGCCGTCAGGGCCGCCGCGATCACGGTCATCCAGAACGCATAGACGTGCATCGGGTTGTGACCGACGAAGGTCGCCTCAATGATCGCGTCCTTCGAGAAGTAGCCGGCGGTGAGCGGGAAGCCGGTCAGCGCGAGGCCGCCGAACATGAACGCCCAGAAGGTGAACGGCACCACCTTCCGCAGCCCGCCCATCATCCGCATGTCCTGCTCGCCGCCGACGGCATGGATGACCGAGCCGGCGCTGAGGAACAGCAGGGCCTTGAAGAACGCGTGCGTGAACAGGTGGAACACGGCGACGTTATAAGCGCCGATACCGAGCGCCGCGAACATGTAGCCGAGCTGCGAGCAGGTCGAATAGGCGATTACGCGCTTGATATCGTTCTGCACGCAGCCGATCGTCGCCGCAAAGAACGCCGTCGTCGCACCGATGAAGGTGATGAAGGTCAGCGCATTCTCAGACAGCGAGAACAGCGGCGACATGCGGGCGACCATGAACACGCCCGCGGTCACCATCGTTGCCGCGTGGATCAGGGCCGAAACCGGGGTCGGGCCCTCCATCGCGTCCGGCAGCCAGGTGTGCAGCAGGAACTGCGCCGACTTGCCCATCGCGCCCATGAACAGCAGCAGCGCGATGATGGTGACGGCGTTCCAGTCGTAGCCGACGAAGTGGATCGTCTTTGCGGCCAGCGCCGGTGCGGCGGCGAAGACCTGATCGAACTGGATCACGCCCGTGGCCCAGACCAGCGCGAACATGCCCAGCAGAAAGCCGAAGTCGCCGACGCGGTTGACGACGAACGCCTTGATGGCGGCCGCGCAGGCCGACGGCCGCTGGAACCAGAAGCCGATGAGCAGGTAGGACGCCAGACCCACGCCTTCCCAGCCGAAGAACATCTGCATGAGATTGTCAGACGTCACCAGCATCAGCATGGCGAAGGTGAAGAGCGACAGGTAAGCGAAGAACCGCGGCCGGTGCTCGTCGTGGGACATGTAGCCCATCGAATAGAGATGGACGAGCGCGGAGACCGTGTTGACCACCACCAGCATCACCACGGTCAGCGTGTCGATGCGCAGGGCCCAGTTGAACGAGAGCGAGCCGGAGGAAATCCACGTCAGCAGATCGACCGTCGCAACATGCGTCTCGCCGATACCGACCTGAACGAAAGCGACCCACGACAGAATGGCGGAAACGAACAGCAGCGCGGTCGTGATCACTTCCGCCGCGCGCGAGCCGGGCGCGGCAGCGTGGTGGTCGTCGTGGCCGTGGCCGCTGTGATCGGCATGCGCCGCAGCCGCCACCGCATGACCGTCACCATGCCCGCCGTGGCCATGTCCGCCGGACGGCGGCGGAATGTTGGCGTGGGAACCGAGCATCG
>NZ_DAISHT010000153.1:0-8870 GCF_036822375.1 Pseudoxanthobacter sp.
GCGAGATTTTCGGCTTCCTCGGCTCCAACGGCTGCGGCAAGTCCACCACCATGAAGATGCTGACCGGCCTTCTGCCGGCCAGCGCCGGCGAGGCGCGGCTGTTCGGCCGCACCGTCGACGCCGGCGATATCGAGACGCGCCGCCGCGTCGGCTACATGTCGCAGGCCTTCTCGCTCTATGGCGAACTCTCCGTGCGGCAGAATCTGGCGCTCCATGCCGCCATCTTCTCGCTGGAGGGCGCAGCGGCCACGGCGCGCATCGCCGAACTGACCCGCGATTTCGACCTGAAGGACGATCTCGACGCCCTCGCCGACAGCCTGCCGCTCGGCGTGCGGCAACGGCTTTCGCTGGCGGTGGCGGTGCTGCACAAGCCGGAAATCCTGATCCTCGACGAGCCGACATCGGGCGTCGACCCGGTGGCGCGCGACCGCTTCTGGGACGATCTGCAGGTGCTGTCGCGGCGCGACCGGGTGACGATCTTCGTTTCCACGCACTTCATGTCCGAGGCGGCGCGCTGCGACCGCATCTCCTTCATGCATGCGGGCAAGGTGATCGCCACCGGCACCCCGGCGGAGCTTCAGGCCGCGCAGCACGCCTCAAGCCTGGAAGAAGCCTTCGTCGCCTACATGGAGCTTGGCGGCCGCGAGGCCGCCCCCGCGGCCCCGCCGGCGGCCGAAACGGCGGCCCCCACCCGCACCGTGCGCGGGCTCTCGCCGGTCCGCATCGGCGCCTATGCCATGCGCGAGGCACTGGAACTGACGCGCGACAAAGTGCGGCTCGCCTTCGCGCTGGGCGGCACGCTGCTGCTGATGCTCATCTTCGGCTTCGGCATCACCCTCGATGTCGATCACATCCGCTTTGCCGTCTACGACCGCGACGACACGCCGGAAAGCCGGGCGCTGATCGACGAGTTCGCCCATTC
Source organism: Pseudoxanthobacter sp. (assembly GCF_036822375.1). NCBI lineage: Bacteria > Pseudomonadati > Pseudomonadota > Alphaproteobacteria > Hyphomicrobiales > Segnochrobactraceae > Pseudoxanthobacter > Pseudoxanthobacter sp. The sequence continues at coordinate 923 of NZ_DAISHT010000153.1, forward strand.
GCCCTATTTCGAGATGCAGTCGCCGATCCGCGGGCCGGACGAACTCGACCGCCGCCTTCTGGAAAACGACATCGCCTTCGCGCTGGAAATTCCCGGCCAGTTCGGTTCCGACCTGCGCTCCGGCCGGCCGACGGAGCTGCTGGCGACCGTTGACGGCGCCATGCCGTTCCGCGCCGAAACGATCAAGTCCTATGTCGAGGCCGTGCACCTGCGCTTCCTCAGCGACGTGGCCGAGGCGGCCGGGCAGAGCAGCACGCAGGCAGCCGGGGTTGAGCTGCGCTACCGCTACAATCAGGCCTTCCGCAGCGTCGATGCCATGGTGCCCGCCACCATCGCACTGCTGCTGATCTTCATCCCGGCCATCCTGACCGCGCTCAGCGTGGTGACGGAAAAGGAGCTCGGCTCCATTACCAACCTCTATGTCACGCCCGTCAGCAAGCTGGAATTCCTGCTCGGCAAGCAGCTTCCCTACGTGGCGGTGGCGCTGCTCAATTTCGGCGTGATGACGATTACCGCGCTCACCGTGTTCGGCGTGCCGCTGAAGGGCAGCTTTGCCGGCCTCGCGCTGTGCGCGCTGCTCTATGTGCTGGCCACCACGGCCATCGGCCTCGTCTCGTCGGCGCTGACCAGCACACAGGTCGCCGCCCTGTTCGGCACGGCCATTTCCACCATGGTGCCGGCCACCCAGTTTTCCGGCCTGCTGCAGCCGGTCGCCACGCTGGAAGGCTCCGCCCGGGTGATCGGCACGCTGTTTCCCACCACCTATTTCCTGCGCGCCAGCGTCGGCGCCTTTACCAAGAGCCTGAGCTTCGTCGACCTGCTGCCGTTCGCCGGTGCGCTGGCGCTGTTCTGGCCGGTGCTGCTGACGACGGCCTGGCTGCTGATCCGCAAACAGGGGCGCTGATATGGCAAAGGCTGATCCGGCACACGACGAGCGGGCCCAAGCTGACGGGGCCAAAGCTGACGGGCCAGAGCCGGCCGCGCCCGGCCGCAACCGCGCGCGCAACATCTGGGTGCTGATGAAGAAGGAGTTCCTCAGCCTGCGGCGCGACTATGCCATGCTGGCCTTCGTCATCTATGCCTTCACCGCCGCCATCTACATTCAGGCGAACGGCATGTCGCACGATCTCAACCGCGCACCGGTGGCCGTGGTCGACCACGACCGCTCGGCCCTGTCGGAACAGATCATCGACGCCCTGCTGCCGCCGCGGTTCCAGAAGCCGGTCGCCATCAGCCCCGACGACGTGGACCGGGCGATGGACGATGCGCGCTACATCTTCGTGCTCGACTTCCCGCCCGACTTCCAGTCCGACGTGCTCGCCGGCCGCTCGCCCGATGTCCAGTTGCTGATCGATGCCACCGCCATCATGCAGGCCGGCATCGGCTCCGGCTATATTCAGGAGATCGTGTCCGACGAGGTCTCGCGGTTCGTCCAGCGCAACAACGGCACCCGCACCACGCCGGTCACGCTGTCGGTGCGCATCGCCTTCAACCAGTCGCTGAAGTCGACGTGGTTCACCGGCACCATGGGCCTTGTCAGCAACATCACCATGCTGTCGGTGCTTCTGTCCGGGGCCGCCCTCATCCGCGAGCGCGAACACGGCACGCTGGAACACCTGCTGGTGCTGCCGATCGGGCCAAGCGAAATCATGCTGGGCAAGGTGCTCGCCAACGGCGCCGTGGTGCTGGTGCTCAGCGCCTTCTCCATCCTCGTCGTCCTGCAGCAGCTGCTCGGCATGCAGATCGCCGGATCGGTGACGCTGTTCCTGCTGGCGTCCGCGCTCTACCTGTTCTTCACCGCCGCCCTCGGCATCTTTCTCGGCACGCTCGCCGGCACCATGCCGCAGTTCGGCCTGCTGTTCTTCCTGGTGGTGCTGCCGATGAACCTGCTGTCCGGCGGCTTCACACCGCTGGAGAGCATGCCCGTGTGGATGCAGACCGCGCAGCAGTTCTCGCCCTCCACCCAGTTCGTGGCACTGGCGCAGGCGATCCTCTATCGCGGGGCGGGAATCGATGTCGTGTGGCCGCGCCTCATGGCCATGGCGGCGGCCGGCGCGCTGTTCTACAGCATCAGCCTGATGCGCTTTCGCCGCTTCCTCGCCGCGCAGCAATAAAGGCCGGCGCCCCGCGCACGCGGGGCGCGTTTCCCGCGCGAACCGGCTGTTGCCGCGCCCTCAGCGCTCGGTGCGGGCGAACACCGCCATCAGCTCATCGATCTTGCGCGCCTGTTCGTCGGCATCGCCGCTGCGGATGGCATGGGCGACGCAGTGGCCGACGTGATCGCGCAGCACCGCCTCTTCCACCCGCTTCAGCGCCGCACGGACGGCAGCGATCTGGGTGACGATGTCGATGCAGTAGCGATCCTCCTCCACCATGCGCGCAATGCCGCGCACCTGCCCCTCGATGCGGTTCAGCCGGTTGGTCACAGAGGATTTCGTGTCGGTCTTCATGGCTTGCGTGATACCGCATGGGGGTATATCAATCAAGCCATCCGATACCCCCCGGGGGAATGCAGAGGGAGGCCGGCATGAGCGGCACCTGCGGCCACGGCCCGCACCAGCACACGCACCGCGGCGACACCGGCCCGGCACCGGCCGCCGGCACGGCGACCGATCCCGTCTGCGGCATGAGTGTCGACATCGCCACCGCCCGGCATCGCTGCGACCATGCCGGTACGACCTATTTTTTCTGCTGCGCCGGATGCCGCGACCGTTTCGCCGCCGACCCGGAAAAATACACCGCCCCCGGACACACCGCCGGCCCCCCGCCCCTCGTGCTGCCCCCGAAGAAGCCCCGCCCCGCGGCCGCCCCCTCTCAGGCTGCGGCGCCCGGCGCCTGCTGCGGCGGGCATGGCAGCGGCGGACATGGCAGCGGCGGGCATGGCGACGAACATGGCGGCGGCCACCACCATCATCATCCGGCCGCCGCACCGGCCGCAGCCACGGTCATCGATCCGGTGTGCGGCATGAGCGTCGATCCGGAAAAGACGCCCCATCACTTCTCCCACGGCGGCACGCTCTATCATTTCTGTTCAGCCGGCTGCCGGGCGAAATTCTCTGCCGACCCGGCCCGCTATCTGAGCCCGGCCGGCCCTGAGGTGGCGGTGGCGGAAGGCACGGTCTATACCTGCCCGATGCACCCGGAGGTGCGGCAGAACGGCCCCGGCACCTGCCCCATCTGCGGCATGGCGCTGGAGCCGGAAACCGTCCGGGCGGACAGCGGCCCCAACGCCGAACTCGTCGATATGAAGCGGCGGCTGAAGATTGCCGTGCCACTGACCGTCCCGGTGTTCGTGCTGGAGATGGGCAGCCATCTCGCCGGCCTGCACGGCCTCGTGTCGCCGCAGGTCTCCGGCTGGGTGCAGTTTCTGCTGGCAACGCCGGTGGTGCTGTGGGCGGGCTTTCCGTTTTTCCAGCGCGGCTGGCAGTCGCTCGTCACCCGCAACCTCAACATGTTCACGCTGATCGCCATCGGCACCGGCGTGGCGTGGGTCTACAGCGTGGTCGCGACCCTCGCCCCCGGGCTGTTCCCGGCCGCCGTGCGCGGCCACGACGGCACGGTGCCGGTCTATTTCGAGGCCGCCGCCGTCATCACCGTTCTGGTGCTCGTCGGTCAGGTGCTGGAGCTGCAGGCCCGCGAGCGCACCTCCGGGGCGCTGCGGGCGCTGATGGGACTGGCACCGAAGACCGCCCGCCGCGTGTTCGACGACGGCCGCGAGGAAGACGTGCCGCTCGATCATGTCGCCATCGGCGACCGGCTGCGCGTGCGCCCCGGCGACAAGGTGCCGGTCGACGGCACCGTTGCCGAAGGTCACGGCACGCTGGACGAGTCGCTCGTTACCGGCGAATCCCTGCCGGTCGGCCGCGGCGCCGGCGATCCGGTCATCGGCGGCTCGCTCAACGCCGCCGGCAGCTTCGTGATGGAGGCGCGCGCCATCGGCCGCGACACCATGCTGTCGCGCATCGTGCAGATGGTGGCGCAGGCCCAGCGCAGCCGCGCGCCGATCCAGTCGCTGGCCGACCGGGTGGCCGGCTGGTTCGTGCCGTCGGTTCTGGCCGTGGCGGCCGTCGCCTTCGCGGCCTGGTATGCCTTCGGGCCGGAGCCGCGCTTCGCCTTCGCCATGCTGGCGGCGGTGTCGGTGCTGATCATCGCCTGCCCGTGTGCCCTCGGCCTTGCAACGCCCATGTCCATCATGGTCGGCGTCGGCCGCGGCGCGCAGGCCGGCGTGCTGATCCGCAGCGCCGAGGCGCTGGAACGGCTGGAACGGGTCGATACCCTCGTCGTCGACAAGACCGGCACCCTCACCGAGGGGCGCCCGGCCGTGACCGGCATCGCCACCGCCGGCGGCTTTGCGGAAGACGAGGTGCTGCGCCTCATCGCCAGCCTTGAGCGCGGCAGCGCCCACCCCCTCGCCGCCGCCGTGCTGCGCGCGGCCGGCGAGCGCGGCCTGACGCCGGCCCCGGTGACGGATTTCGCCAGCCCCGCCGGGCGCGGCCTGAGCGGCACGGTGGAAGGCCACCGCCTGATGGCCGGCAACGCCGCCTTCCTCCGGGAGGCCGGCATCGACACCGCCCCGCTTGCCGCCGCAGCCGAGGCGGCCCGCCGCGAGGGCGCGACGGCGGTGTTCGTCGCCATCGACGGCGCGGCCTGCGGCATGATCGCCATCGCCGATCCGGTGAAAGCCACCACCCCGGATGCGCTGAAGGCGCTGACCGCGGCCGGCCTGAAGATCGTGATGCTGACCGGCGACAACCGCACCACGGCCGAGGCGATCGCCCGCCGGCTCGGCATCGCCGAGGTCATCGCCGATGTGCTGCCGGAGGGTAAAAAGCAGGCGGTGGACCGGCTGAAGGCGGCCGGCCGCGTGGTCGCCATGGCCGGCGACGGCGTCAACGATGCTCCGGCGCTGGCGGCGGCCGATGTCGGCATCGCCATGGGCACGGGCACCGATGTCGCCATGGAAAGTGCCGGCGTGACGCTGGTGAAGGGCGATCTCAACGGCATCGTCCGCGCCCGCCGCCTGTCGGCGGCGGTGATGGGCAACATCCGCCAGAACCTGTTTTTCGCCTTCATCTACAACGCCGCCGGCGTGCCGGTGGCCGCCGGCCTGCTCTATCCGCTGTTCGGGCTGATGCTCTCGCCCGTGATCGCGGCCGCAGCCATGGCGCTGTCGTCGGTGAGCGTCATCACCAACGCCCTGCGCCTCGGCCGCGCGCGGCTGTGAACCGGCCCGTCCCCGTCCTCACCCCGATGTTCCGAGGTCAGCCATGTCGTCGTCCCCATCCACCCGCTTCAGCCTGACGCGCCGGCACTTTCTGGCCGGCTCCGCCGCCCTCGCCGTTCTGCCGCCGGTGCTGAGGGCCGGACCGGCTGCGGCCGCCACCGCGCCGCTGGAGATCGTGGCAGAGCGGCGCATCATCGATGTCGGCGGCCGTGCGGCACCGGTGTTTCGCCTTGCCGGCCCCGGCGGCAGGCCCGGCATCGTGCTGGAACCCGGCGCGCCGTTCCGCGCGGTGGTGAAGAACCGCACCGGCCAGCCGACCATCATCCACTGGCACGGCCAGACGCCGCCGCCGGAGCAGGACGGCGTAACCGACACCGGCTTCGCCGGCCTGATCGCCGACGGCGGCGAGGCGACTTACGATTTCGCGCCGCGTACAGGCACCCACTGGATGCACTCGCATCACGGCCTGCAGGAACAGAGCCTGCTGGCGGCCCCCATGATCGTGAAGAGCGCCGACGACGCCCGCCTCGATGCCGAGGACGTGGTGGTGCTGCTGTCCGATTTCAGCTTCCGCACGCCGGAAGAGATTCTCGCCGGCCTCGGCGGCAGCATGAACCATGGCAGCATGGCCGGGGGCGGCGCAGCCATGCCGGGCATGGACCACGGCACGGCAGGCAGTGGCATGGCAGACAGCGGCATGGCCGGCATGAACATGGCCGGAATGAACCATGACGGCATGTCGACGGGCGGCATGTCGATGGACGGCATGGATCACGGCGGCATGGATCTCGGCAGCATGGCGTCGGGCGGGATGGCTTCGGGCGGGATGGACCACGGCGGCATGCCAATGGGCGGCATGGCCGGCACCATGGACCTCAACGACGTCGCCTACGATGCCTTTCTTGCCAACGACCGCACCCTTGCCGATCCGCAGGTGGTGCGGCTGGAGCGCAACGGCCGCGTGCGGCTGCGGATCATCAACGGCGCCTCGGCGACGAATTTCCACATCGATCTCGGCCCGCTCGCCGGCAGCCTGATTGCCGTCGACGGCAACCCGGTCGTGCCGCTGACCGGCAGCCGCTTTCCGCTCGCCCTCGGCCAGCGCATCGACCTGCTGGTGACGCCGCCGGCGGGCGCCTGCGCCGTGTTTGCGGTGCGCGAGGGCGACAAGGCCCGCACCGGCATCGTTCTGGCCACGCCCGGGGCCGCCATCCCCCGCCTTGCAGAAACGGCCGATGCCGTCAGCCCGCCGCTCGACGCCGGCTTCGAGGCCCGGCTCTCTCCGGCCGCCGGCGGCGTGGCCGCAGACGAAGCCCGCCCGCTCGAAGCCACCCTCGGCGGCGCCATGATGCCCTATCGCTGGACCATCAACGGCGCCATCTGGCAGGACCGCAAGGCGCTGCCGGTCACGGCCCGCACTACCGCCCGCGTGACCTTCGCCAACCGCACCGGCATGTCGCACCCGATGCACCTGCACGGCCATCATTTTCAGGTGGTCGCCATCGACGGCCGGCCGCTGGCCGGCGCCATGCGCGACACGGTGCTGGTGGCGCCCGGCAGCACGGTGACGGTGGCCTTTGCCGCCGACAATCCGGGCCGCTGGCTGCTGCACTGCCACAACCTCTACCACATGGCGAGCGGCATGATGACCGAGGTGGCCTACGCCGCCTGATCCCCGCCCCGGCCCGCGGCCGGGCGGCAGGCGGTTTCCACGGCGGGCGAAAAGCTCTAGGAAGGGGCCGTCATCCCAATCGGAGTCCGGCGGATGAGTCCCCTCCCCCACCTTCGCACCTTCTATCCCGAGATCGAGCCCTACGACAGCGGCCTTGCCGATGTCGGCGACGGCCATCGCATCTACTGGGAGCTGAGCGGCAACCCCGCCGGCAAGCCTGTGGTGTTCCTGCACGGCGGCCCCGGCGGCGGCGCCTCGCCCAGCCATCGCCGGCTGTTCGATCCCGCGCGCTACAACATTCTGGTGTTCGACCAGCGCGGCTGCGGGCGGTCGCTGCCCCACGCCAGCCTTGAGGCCAACACCACCTGGCATCTCGTGGCCGATATCGAGCACCTGCGCCGCATGGTCGGCGTGGAGCGCTGGCAGGTGTTCGGCGGCTCGTGGGGCTCCACGCTGGCGCTGGCCTATGCCGAGACCCATCCGGAGCGCGTCAGCGAGCTGGTCCTGCGCGGCATCTTCACCCTGCGGCGCGCGGAACTGCTCTGGTACTATCAGGAAGGCGCCTCGTGGCTCTTTCCGGATCTGTGGGAGGGCTTTGTCGCGCCGATCCCCGAGGCCGAGCGCGGCGACCTGATGGCCGCCTATCGCCGCCGCCTGACCGGCGATGACGAGGCCGAGCAGCTGCGGGCGGCACAGGCGTGGAGCCTGTGGGAAGGGTCCACCATCACGCTCCTCCCCAATGCCGCCCTGACCGCGGGCTTTGCCGACCCGCGCTATGCGCTGGCCTTCGCCCGCATCGAAAACCACTATTTCGTGCACGGCGGGTTCATGGAGGAAGGCCAGCTCATCCGCGATGCCCACCGGCTGAAGGGCATTCCGGGCGTGATCGTGCAGGGGCGCTATGACATCGCCTGCCCGACCAGAACCGCGCACGATCTGCACCGCGCCTGGCCCGAGGCCGACTACCACCTGATCGACGATGCCGGCCACGCCTATGACGAGCCGGGCATCCTCGATGCGCTGATCCGCGCCACCGACCGTTTCGCCGGCGC
>NZ_DAISHT010000154.1:0-8866 GCF_036822375.1 Pseudoxanthobacter sp.
ACAGCGCATAGGCGAGGTAGCGCTCTTCGAGCGCCTCGCGCAGATCGACCGGTTCGATGGAACCGCCGGACGGAATCAGATCTTTTGCCATGTCTTCGGGGATAAGGCGCGGCTGCGACAACGGCAAGAACCGGCTGCCTGCGCGGCAAACACGCCGCCGGCACCGTTGCAGCCATCACACGCCCGGCGGCCTCACTGGGTGGCGACGCATCGTTTCGCCGTGCCGGGCGTAACCGCGCCGGTGGCATAATCGAACGTCGTCTCGGTCTCGATCGTCGGCGTCAGCCCGTTCTTCGTGATGGAGGCGATCTTCGGGCAGGTCTTCTTGGTCGCCGTCTCGCTACTCATGGCCCAGAACACCGCCTGGCCGGCCCCGAAGCGGATGTCCTCATCCGAATAGCCGCCGGAATAGACCGCCTTGCGGGCCTTCAGGTCGTAAATCACGAGATCGCGGTCCGGTCCGGTGCCGGAATCGATCAGCAGATACGGGCCTTCCAGCCGGAGCAGAAAGAAGGGATCGGCATCGTCGCCCTTCTGCCGGCCGACCACGAAATCGCCCTTCGCCGCGCGGGTCGAACAGACCGGCGACTGGCCGGCGGTCTTGTCGCGCACGATGTAGCTGTTGCCCAAGCTGTCGCGGTGCGGCAGCTCGACGACGAGATAATCGGCATTCTCGGTGCAGACCGGACGGGTGGCCGCCTGCGCACTGCTTCCCGGCACGGCGCTGCCTGCCAGCGCACCCGCTGCCAGAAGCACGCCTGTCGCCAGAAGTCCGCTTGCCGAAAACCTGCCCGTCATGCCCCGTTCTCCCCGTTGGCCAAGGGCTGCGAGCATAGCAGGTGGCCGGGCGGGAGCCAGCGGCGTTTCAGAAATCGCCGCGGCCCGGTCCGCCGCCGGCCGCTTCGGCGCGGCGCAGGGCCGACAGAAACAGGCTGCGGGCCTCCGGCAGGCCTTCGTCGCGCTCGCCCGCCATGTGCAGCCGCAGAAAATGGCCGGTCAGCTGCAGCCCCTCGGCCACGTCGTCGGCATCGGGCGGGCGGTTCATGCCGGAATCGGTGAGAAAACGCGGCAGCGGCAGCAGCCGGTCCAGCCACGGTTCCGCCGCCTGCCGGCACACCGCCCGGCCGGTGCGCGGCGACACATGGGTAAGCCCCTCCTCCGCGCCGGTCACGGCACAGCGCACGAGGTCCAGCCCGAAGCCCTGTTCTTCCAGAAAGGCGAGTTCGAAGCGCACCAGCAGCGGCCCGGCCAGTGCCGGATCGCTGACATGGTCCATCACCAGCGCAAAGAGCTGGTAGAGCGCGGGGTGGGGATCGCGCTCCGGCAACCGCGCCATGTGGGCGGTCAGCGTGGCGGCGGCAAAGCTGGCCACCGCGCTTTCCATGAGCGCGGCAGCGCGGGAGACCAGCGGCTCGATGCGGTAGAGCCCGAGCTGCTCGTCGAGCCGGGCGCGCCATACGCAGTCGACCGTGTTGCCGGGCTGCAGCACCGGCTGCATCCGCCGCGAGCGGGCAGAGCGCACCAGCCCGGCGTGGCGGCCGTGGGCCGCCGTCATCAGGTCCACCACCGCCGCGCTTTCGCCGGTCGGGCGCACCCTCAGCACGATGCCCTCGTCGCGCCACTCCATCGGCCCGCCCCTCGCGAAACGACGCTCAGTCGGGGAATTCCAGCCCCATCTCGCGATAGCGTTCCGGATCGTCCGACCAGCTGTCGCGCACCTTCACGAACAGGAACAGATGAACCGGCCGCTCCAGAATCGCCTGAATTTCCGTGCGCGAGGCCTGCGAGATTGCCTTGATGGCCTGCCCGCCCTTGCCGAGCACGATCTTCTTCTGGCTCTCGCGCTCCACGAAAATCGTCTGCTCGATGCGCACCGCGCCGTCCTTCAGCTCCTTCCACTGCTCGGTTTCGACCGTGGAGGCGTAGGGCAGCTCCTCGTGCAGCCGCAGCATCATCTTCTCGCGCGTGATCTCGGCGGCAAGCTGGCGCATCGGCAGATCGGAGATCTGGTCTTCGGGATAGAGCCAGGGCCCCGGCTGCACGCTGGCAGCGAAATAATCGAGCACATCCCCGACACCGCTGCCGGTGACAGAGGAAATCATGAAGGTGCGCTCGAACTTCGCCTGTTCGTTCAGTGCCTGCGCCAGTTCCAGCAGGGTGTCGCGGCGCACCAGATCGATCTTGGTCAGGATCAGCACCTTCGGCTGGCGCACTTCGTCCAGCGTCTTCAGGATCGCCTCGACTTCCTCGTCGATGCCCTTGCGCGAATCGACCAGCACCCCGACCAGATCGGCATCCTTGGCCCCGCCCCACGCCGTGGTGACCATGGCGCGGTCGAGCCGCCGGCGCGGCCGGAAGATGCCGGGCGTGTCGACGAAGATGATCTGCGCCTCGTCCTTCAGCGCAATGCCGCGCACCAGCGCGCGGGTGGTCTGCACCTTGTGGGTGACGATGGAGACCTTCGCCCCCACCAGCGCATTGAGCAGGGTGGACTTGCCCGCATTCGGCGCGCCGATCAGCGCCACGAAGCCGCAGCGCGGGTCCGCCGGGGCGCCCTCGCCGGCCGGCAGGTTGGTGTCGTCAGCCGCCATGGTTGTCCTCCGACCAGATTCCTTCGCGCACCAGAAGGGCGGTTGCCGCCACCTGCTCGGCCTCGCGTTTCGATTTGCCGCGCCCCTCCGCCGGGGCCAGCCCTTCCAGCGACACCAGAATGGTGAACACCGGGGCATGATCCGGGCCGCTGCGCCCGACCGCCTGATAGACCGGCGTGGGCAGGCCGCGGCCCTGCGCCCATTCCTGCAGCGTGGTCTTGGCATCGCGCGGGGCCTTCACCGCCTCGCGCATGCGCGCGCCCCACAGCCGCTGCACGGCGGCCCGCGCCGCCTCGAAGCCGGCGTCGAGATAGAGCGCGGCCAGCACCGCTTCGCAGACATCGCCCAGAATGGCGACCTTGCGCCGCCCGCCGCCCTGCGCCTCGCCGGTGCCCACCAGCATCGCCTGATCGAGGCCCAGTTCGATGGCGACCTCGGCGCACGTCTCGCGCCGCACGAGCTGGTTCAGCCGGCGCGCCAGATCGCCCTCGTCGGCGGTCGTGTAGGTGGCATGCAGCATTTCCGCCACCGCCAGCCCCAGCACGCGGTCGCCGAGGAATTCCAGCCTCTGATAGCTTTCGGCCACGGCATTGTGGCCGGCAACCGCACTCGGGTGCGTCAGCGCCCGGGTGATGAGCCGGCGGTCGGAGAAGTGGTGGCCAAGGGCCTTTTCCAGCGCCGCCAGCCGGCGTTCCTGCAACTGAATCATAGCAGCTTGAAAATCCGGCCCCAGCGCACGTCGGTCGGCCATTTCCAGACCTGCCAGGCGCCCTGATCGCCGTCGATGGAGAAGAAGATCATCCGCGCCTTGCCGACCAGATTCTCGAACGGCACATAGCCGACATGGTCCAGAACGCGGCTGTCGGAGGAGTTGTCGCGATTGTCGCCCATCATGAAATAATGGCCGGGCGGCACGACATAGACCTGCGTGTTGTCCCACGATCCGTTGGGATCGAGGTCCAGCACATCGTAACTGACGCCGTTGGGCAGCGTCTCGCGGAAGCGCGGGATCTGCCGTTCGATGCCGAACTGGTCGCGATCCTCGAAGAAGCCGTCCGCCACCTTCGGCACCGCGACATCGTTGATGTAGAGCACGCCGTCGCGCATCTGAATGCGGTCGCCGGGCAGGCCGATGACGCGCTTGATGTAGTCGGTGGAATTGTCGGTCGGCAGTTTGAAGACCACCACGTCGCCGCGCTGCGGCTCCGAGGCCAGCACCCGCCCCTCGAACGGCACGATGCCGAAGGGGAACGAGTAGCGGCTGAAGCCGTAGGAATATTTCGACACGAAGATGTAATCGCCGATCAGCAGCGTATCCATCATCGAGCCGGACGGGATGTTGAACGGCTGGAACAGGAATGTCCGCACCACCAGCGCCAGCACAAGCGCCTGCAGCACGATCTTGGCGGTATCCCAGAGCCCGCCCTTTGTTTCCGTCTTCTGCGTTGCCAACGGTCCACTCGCCGGTTTTTGTTGCGTCACGGCCCTGAAGTCCGCCCTGTCAGAAAATGGCCCCGCCACCGGGCGGGCTTTCGGGCCTGTGCCCGGGTGTTTCTGGCACCGCGGCCAGCCGGTTAATGCTCTAGCGCGCTTTGCAGGCCAAGGGAAAGGCCCCTTCAGCGCCGGGGCCAGTCCTGCGGCCACGCACTGATAACGACGAAGGCCTGCGCCAGCGGTGCATCGTCGGTCATGGTCAGGTCGATGCGGGCCACGAAGCCCGGCGGCGTCATCGCCGCAAGCCGTTCCGCCGCCCCGCCGGTGAGCACCATGGTCGGCTGCCCGCTCGGCCGGTTGACGACGCCCATCTCGCGCCACGCCACACCCATGCGCAGCCCGGTGCCCAGCGCCTTGGAACACGCCTCCTTGGCCGCCCAGCGCTTGGCATAGGAGGCCGCCCGCAGCGTTCGGCCATCGGACTTCGCCTGCTCCACGGTCGTGAACACCCGGTCCGTAAAGCGGGTGCCGAAGCGCGCCAGCGTTGCCTCGATGCGGCGGATGTCGATGAGGTCCGACCCGATACCGATGATCATGACCGGCCCTCCCCGCCCCCGGCAACCGCCGGCCGCCCCGATCCATGCGCGACGGATGCAGCATCGCCGGAAGCATGGTCGCCGGATGCATGGTCGTCCGGCGCGCGCGCGGCGGCCGCTTCCTTCTGTTCCTGGCGCAGTTCCGCCCGCACCTGTGCGGAGGCCGCCTCGCGCTTCAGCGCCAGCCGCTCCTCCTGCCGCCGGCGGAAGACGTTGACGGCAAACCGCGTCGCCGCATAGGCCGTGAACGCGCAGGCGAGCCCGATCGGCAGCGAGCCGACCAGCATCGGTTCGATGACCGGCCACACATCGCGCAGCGAATAGGTCGTGAGCCGGGCGGCCAGATCGGCGGGATGGAAGCCGCTGAGGTCCGGGGCCCGCCCGAAGCCATATTCGAGGATCCACCGCCCGAGCTGCCAGGTGGAAGCCCAGATGATGGGAAAGGTGATCGGATTGCCGAACCACGTGGCCAGCACCGCGGCAATCACGTTGCCGCCGAGCGCCCATGTGATGGCGGAAGCCAGCAGAATGTGCAGTCCCAGCAGCGGCGTGCACGAAATGAACACCCCCGCCGCCGTGCCCACCGCAATGGCATGCGGCGTGGCGCGCAGGCGCAGGATGCGCTTCGCCATATAATAGAACGACCGGCGCCACGAGCGCGCCGGCCAGAGGGCGACGCGCGCGCGCTGCTGCCATGTCAGCGGATGGCGGCGGCGGAACAGCAAGGTGCCCCCTTACCCGCTCAGACCAGACCGCGGCTGCCGGGCTTGACCGCCGGCAGGGCGGCCAGTTCCGGCGGCAGCGCATCGGCCGGATAGGCCGGCACCTCGTATTGGGCCAGCGCCACCAGCGGCACGCCCACATCGGCCTTGCCGGCCGAGCGGTCGATAAGGCAGGCGGCCGCCGCCACCTCAAGCCCGATGGCGCGCACCGCCTCCACCGTCTCGCGGATGGAAAGGCCGGTGGTCACGATATCCTCGACGATGACGACGCGGGCGCCCTTCTCCACCTCGAAGCGGCGCAGGCGGAACCTGCCGTCCTCGCGCTCCACCCAAACCGCCGGCACGCCCAGATGGCGGGCAGTCTCGTAGGCCGGAATGATGCCGCCGACAGCCGGGCCGACGAGATAGTCGACCGGACCCGGCACCTCGGCGCGGATGCGCTCCGCCAGCGCCCGGCACAGCGTTTCCGTGGCCGCCGGATGCATGAACACCCGCGCCTTCTGCAGGAACACCGGGCTGCGCAGGCCGGAACTCAGGATGAAATGCCCCTCCAGAATCGCCCCGCAGGACCGGAAGACGGAGAGAACCTCATCGCGCGTCATGCCCATGGTCATCTGTCTCTTGTTGTTTCGTCCGGTCAGCCGTTGACGCGCACGACGTTGGTCACGGTCGGCAGCCCGCGCACCTGCGAGATGATGCGGTTGAGGTGCTTCAGGTCGAACACCTCAAGATCGATCATCATGTCGTGGGCATCGGAGCCTTTGCGCATCATCTTGATATTGTCGATGTTGCCCAGCGTCTCGCCGACAGCGCGGGCGATATTGGCCAGCGATCCGGGCTCGTTGATGGCAGAAACCATCATGCGGGCCGGAAAACGCTCGCTGGAGGCGGGATCGATCTCCCAGCGCACGTCCACCCAGCGGTCCGGCTCGTCGTCGAACGCCTTCAGGCTCGGCGACTGGATCGGATAGATGGTCACGCCCTCGCCCGGCGTCAGGATGCCGACGATGCGGTCGCCCGGCACGGCGCCGCCATCGGGGGCAAAGCGCACCGGCAGGTCGCCCTCAAGCCCGCGGATGGGCAGCGAGGTTTTCTCGCTGTCGCCCGTCGCCGCCTTCGCCGCCACCCGCCCGGCCGCCTCGCCCGGCGTCTGATAATCCGGGTAGATCGCCTTCAGCACATCGTCGGAATTGGCCTCGCCGCGCCCGACGGCGGCCAGCAGGTCCGCCATGTTGGAATGGCCGAGGCGGGAGACCGCCCCTTCCAGAAGGTCGGCCGACAGCGCACGGTCGGCGCGCTCGAACGCCCGCTCCAGAATGTGCCGCCCAAGGCCGCCATACTGGCGCCGCACCGCCTCGCGCGTGGCCCGGCGGATGGCCGCCCGCGCCTTGCCGGTGATGGCGATCTGCTCCCACGCCGCCGGCGGCGTCTGCGCCTTGGAGCGCACGATTTCCACCTCGTCGCCGTTTGCCAGCGTCGTCATCAGCGGCATCACCCGGCCGTTGATCTTGCAGCCGACGCAGGTGTTGCCGACATCGGTGTGCACCGCATAGGCAAAATCGATCGGCGTCGCCCCGCGCGGCAGGGCAATCAGCCGGCCCTTGGGGGTGAAGCAGAACACCTGATCGTGGAACAGCTCCAGCTTGGTGTTCTCAAGGAATTCTTCCGGGGTATCGCCCTCGCTGAGAAGGTCGATGGTGCGCCGCAGCCATTCATAGGCGCGGCTTTCCTCGGTCACCTTGGTGATATTGCGCCCGCCCGTCTTGCCATCCTTATAGAGGGCATGGGCGGCAATGCCGTATTCGGCCAGCCGGTGCATTTCCGGCGTGCGGATCTGCAGTTCCACGCGCTGGCGCGAGGGGCCGACCACGGTGGTGTGAAGCGAGCGGTAATCGTTCTGCTTCGGGGTGGAGATATAGTCCTTGAAGCGGCCCGGCACGCTCGGCCAGGTGGTGTGCACCACGCCCAGAGCGGCGTAGCAGTCCTCCACCTCCGGCACGAGAATGCGGAAGCCGTAGATGTCCGACAGCTGCTCGAAGGCCACGGACTTGCGCTGCATCTTGGAGAAGATCGAATAGGGCCGCTTCTGCCGCCCCTTCACTTCCGCTTGCAGACCATGCTCGGCGAGACGGCGCGTCAGGTCCGCCTCGATCTCGCCGATCAGGCCTTCGTTGCGCTTCGACAGCGCCTCCAGCCGTTCGGCGATGGTGGCGGCCGCCTCCGGGTTGAGGTTGCGGAAGGACAGCTCCTCCAGCTCCTCGCGCATCGCCTGCATGCCCATGCGCCCGGCCAGCGGGGCATAGATATCCATCGTTTCTTCGGCGATGCGGCGGCGCTTGTCCACGGGCACGAAATGCAGCGTGCGCATGTTGTGCAGCCGGTCGGCGAGCTTGACGAGCAGCACGCGCACGTCATCGGCCACCGCAAGCAGCAGCTTGCGGAAGTTCTCCGCCTGCTTGGCCTTGCGGGTGATGAGATCGAGCCGCTTGATCTTGGTCAGGCCGTCGACGAGCTTGCCGATCTCCTCGCCGAACATCTGGTCGATTTCGGCGCGGGTGGCGTCGGTATCCTCGATGGTGTCGTGCAGCAGGGCAACGGCGATGGTGGCATCGTCGAGCCGCATGCCGGTGAGGATGGCGGCCACTTCCAGCGGATGGGAAATGTAGGGATCGCCGGAGGCACGCTTCTGCGCGCCGTGCTTCTGCATGGCGTAGACATACGCCTTGTTCAGCAGCGCCTCGTCGGCATTCGGGTTGTAGCGCGTGACCCGCTCGACGAGTTCATATTGCCGCATCATGCCTCAAGCGCCCCTCCGGAAGCCCCGCCCCGCCCGCACCCGCAAAGACCTGAGGAAACGGGGCGGACCCGGCCGGCCGGCGGGCACCGGGCGCTTCCCGGCCCGCGCTTACGGCCGCATTCCTCTCAGCAAAGAAAACCGAACCGGCATGCCAGACCGGGCCTGTGCCAGACCGGGCCCCATGCAGAACGGGGCCCCGTGCCGGACAGGGTCCGGGCCGGGCAAGGCACACGCAAGCCTCCGCAGAAAGCAGCCACCGGCAGGGCCGGCGCGCCCGCAGAGGTTCAGCAATGCCCGATTCGCGGCCACCCGGACAGGGATGGCCGCGGCCCCGGCCTCAGATTTCCTCGGTTTTTTCCGGCGGCACCAGTCCTTCCAGCGCCTTCAGGAGGTCTTCTTCGGAAATACGGTCGAACGACGGATCGGAATCGTCATCGCTTTCCGCAGCAGAAGAGGCCACCAGCGGCACGACTTCGGCTTCCGGCTCGTCGACTTCAACATATTTCTGCAGCGAGTGGATCAGATCTTCCTTAAGATCATCCGGCTGCACCATTTCGTCGGCGATTTCACGCAGCGCGACGACGGGATTCTTGTCGTTATCACGGTCGATCGTCAGGGGCGAACCGCTCGAAATCATGCGCGAGCGGTGGCTGGCGAGGAGAACCAGCTCGAACCGATTGTCGACCTTGTCGATACAATCCTCGACGGTCACACGGGCCATCGGTT
>NZ_DAISHT010000155.1:0-8804 GCF_036822375.1 Pseudoxanthobacter sp.
GATTCGTCGATGTCGGCCGGCCCTTTTGAACTCGATCCCGCCCTGCCCGATTCCGAACCCGATCCCTCGCGCGCATTCGAAACCCACGATGTGTTCAATCAGGCGCCGCCGCTCGCCGGCCGCAACCTGTTCGAGGCCGACCCGATCCTGATCGGGGCGCTGGAAACCCTGCTCGAACCCGATGCCGAGGCGCCGCTGGTGCGGGCCGGGGCATGGTGGGGCTCTGCCGAGGCGCAGGAGGTGGCCCGCCTTGCCGAAGCCGTGCCGCCGGTGCTGCGCACCCACGACCGGCAGGGTTTCCGCATCGATCAGGTCGATCATCACCCCGCCTATCACGCCCTGATGCGCCGCAGCGTGGAAAACGGCCTCCACGCCGCGCTGTGGGACGACGACCCGCAGCTCGCCGGCCGCCGAAATGCCGTGCGCGCCGCCCACCTCTATCTCGCCGCGCAGGGCGAAAGCAGCCACCTTGCCAGTCTCAGCACCACGTCGGCCGGCGTGGTGGCGCTGGCCAACGCGCCGGACCTCGTTTCGCAGTGGCTGAACGGGCTGCTGTCGCGCCGCTACGATCACCGCGCGCTGCCGCCGGCCGGCAAGCTCGGCCTGCTGCTGGGCGCCGGGTTCACCGAAAAGCAGGCCGGCACCGACCTCAAGGCCATCACCACCGTTGCCGACGAGGCCGGCGACGGGCTGTGGCGGCTGACCGGCCACAAGTGGTTTCTGACGGCACCGATGGCGGATGCCTTTCTCGTGCTGGCGCAGGCCGGCGGCAGCCCCGGCTGCTTTCTGGTGCCGCGGGTGCTGGAGGACGGCCGCCTCAATGCCATCCACCTGCAGCGGCTGAAACCGAAGCTCGGCCAGCGCGCCACCGCCACGGCGGAAGCCGAACTGACCGGGGCACTGGCCTTTGCGGTGGGCGAGGCCGGGCAGGGGCCCGGCGTGGTGCAGCAGATGCTGACGCTGACGCGCTTCGATGCCGCGGCGACCGCCGCCGGGCTGATGCGCGCGGCGCTGACGGAGGCGGTGCACCACGCCCGCCACCGCGTGGTTTCCGGCGCGGCGCTGATCGACCAGCCGGTGATGCTGCGGGTGCTGGCGGATCTGGCGCTGGAATCCGCCGCCGCCACCGCGCTCATCGTCCGCCTCGCCCTCGCTTTCGATCTGGCCCCGCAGGACGAGGCGGAGGCCGCCTATGTGCGCGTCATGACGCCGGTGGCCAAGTTCTGGCTGACGCGCACCGCGCCGGCCTTCATCGCCGAGGCCATGGAGTGCCTTGGCGGCAATGGCTATTCGGAGGAGTGCGCCCTGCCGCGGCTCTACCGCGATGCCCCGGCGCTGGCCATTTCGGAAGGGCCGGGCAACGTGCTGGCGCTCGATGTGCTGCGCGCGCTTCATCAGGATGCGCGCGCCCTCGATGCCGTGCTGGCCGATATCGGCCGCGACCGCGAGGCGGAGGGTGCGACCACCGTGGTGGATATCCGCTCCACCACCGCAGCCGCGGTGGCCGATATCGGCGCCGCGCGCCTGCTGGCCGGCCAGCTTGCCCTTGCCGGCGCCGGCGCGGCGCTGGATCGCTTTGCCCCGCGCGCCCTCGGCGACGCCTTCTTCGAGGCCCGCATCGCGCCCGGCTGGGGATGCGGCTACGGCCGCGTCGACGGCCGGCACGACTGCCGCGGCATCGTCGATTATGTGGTGCCGCCGGCCTGAGAACGGCGGCGGGAGAGCAAATGAAACGGGCGGCCGCAGGGGCCGCCCGGAAACCGTGCGCGTCGTCCGCCGTGCCGGCCCGGCCCTCAGGCCGGCACGCGCACGCCGCTGACCGCATCCCACAGCCGGTCGAAGCTGTCGATCACCACGTCGGCCTCGAGAGCGGCAACCGGGCGGTCGGAATAGCCGAAGCTGACCACGATGACGGGAATGCCGGCGGCCCGCGCTGCGGCGACATCGTTGATGGAATCGCCCACCATCACCGCCTGTCCGGGGTCGCCGCCGGCAGCCTCAACGGTGCGCACGATATGCTGCGGATCCGGCTTGGAAACGCCGAACGTTTCCTGCCCGACGATGGCCCCGAAACGGTCGGCAAGGCCGAGCCGCTCCAGCAGCAGCACGGAGAGCTTTTCCGGCTTGTTGGTGCACACCGCCAGCGTCCAGCCGGCTGCGGCAAAGCGGTCCAGCGCCTCCTCAACCCCCGGATAGGGATAGGAGGTGCGGTCGATGCCTTCTTCGTAGAAGGCCAGAAAGCGGCGGAAGAGCTGTTCCAGCCGCTCCGGCGTCACCGAAATGCCGTGGGCGGCGAGCGCACGGGTGATCAGCACCCGGCCGCCGCGCCCCACCATCGCGCGCACTTCCGCCTCGCTGGTCGGCGGCAGTCCCTCGCTCGCCAGCACGCGGTTCAGGCTGATGGAAAGATCGGGGGCGGTCTCCACGAGGGTTCCGTCGAGATCGAACACGAGGGTCGGACGCACGGGCGAAGCTCCCTTGACGAGGACAGGCCGGGTGGACGAGGACAGGCCGGGTGGCGGAAACGGCGGCGCCTGAGGACCGCGCCTCGTTCTGCAATGCGCCGCCGCGCAACCGAGTGCAAGGCCGAAATTGTGTGCCGGCGCACGGGTTTGTCATTGGCGGCGCTGCCAATTGCCGAATGCCGGCAAATGGCCGTGCGAAGGCCGCAGGAGGCCGCCGCCGGCCGCAACGGGCTGCCGCGCTGAGCGGCGCTGCGCGGCTGGCCGGCGGCGCGGCGGCTGCGCCCGTGCGCACCATCGCTCTGCCATGCTGCGGCCATGTTGGCGGCGTTCAGGAGCGGGCGAGGCAGCGAAATCGTCGTCGCGGCAGGGCGGGGCGCCTTGGCCGCGGCAAGGCTCCCATGGTAAGCACGCGGACGGATGCACCTGTCCCGGTGCCCCGCGGGCCGGGCACCGACCATCCGGGCACGGTTCATTCGATGTGGCGGACGAGAACGATGCGACTCACTGACCCCGGTCTTCTGAAGCAGCAGTGTCTGGTCGGGGCCGTCACCAGCCATGCCACGGGCGGGGCGGCTGTCCGCATGCCGCGCGCCGGCCGCAGCGGAACCGGGCTGGCGGCGGCCGTGGCAATGGCGGGCAGGCGCGCAGGCGGGCAGAGCCGCGCCCTTGCCGCCGGGGCATCGACGAATATGTCGGGACCGAATACACGCTCCTGTCCGGCCGCGACACCTGAGGATCACACACGATGACGATTGCCGATGCGGCGGCACAGAAGCGCGCTGCGGCTCTGGAAGCCCTGAAGGAAGTCCGGCCCGGCATGCGCCTCGGCCTCGGCACCGGTTCCACGGCCGTGGAACTGGTGAAGGGGCTGGGCGCGCTGGTGGCCGACGGCTTTGCGGTGGTCGGCGTGCCGACCTCCGAGCGCACGGCAGAGCTCGCCCGCTCGCTCGGCATTCCTCTTTCCACCCTCGACGAGACGCCGGAACTCGATCTGGCGATCGACGGGGCCGACGAGATCGGCCCCGGTCTGTCGCTCATCAAGGGCGGCGGCGGTGCGCACCTGCGCGAGAAGATCACCGCCAGCGCCGCGGCCCGCTTCATCGTCATCGCCGACGACAGCAAGATCGTTCCGGTCCTCGGCCGCTTCCCTCTGCCGGTGGAGGTGGTGCCGTTCGGCCTCACCGTCACCCTCCGTCAGATCGCCGCCGCGGCGAAGGCGCTGGGGCTGGAAGGCAGCCTTGCGGTGCGCCCGGCCGCGGGCGGCGGCAACTATGTGACCGACGGCGGCCATTTCATCGTCGATCTCGCTTTCGGCTCCATTCCCGATCCGGCGCCGCTGGCGGCCGCCCTCAGCGCCATTCCCGGCGTTGTGGAGCACGGCCTGTTCCTCGGCATGGCCGATGCGGCCTATGTGGCCGGGGCGGCCGGCGTCCGGATCATTCACAAAGACTGACACGTCAGGGCCGTTCAGTTGCGGCCCGTCGTTTTCCGCCAGGGAGACAACCATTATGACCGCCCACCAGAGCCGTCGCCCGACGATCGCGGCTGCCTGCATTCTTGCGCTCGCCGGCGCGTTCGCCGCCGGGCCGGCGCTGGCGCAGAGCGATGCGCCGGCCGCTGGCCAGGCCGCCGCCAAGGACGCGCCCAGGACTTATTCGCCGGAAATCCTCAGCCTCGCCCAGCAGGCCATCGACGCCTCGCAGTCGGTCGCCGGCTTCGACGAGATCCTGCCGCGCGTCGCCGAGCAGACCAAGGCGCTCTATGTGCGCTCCAATCCGCTGCTGGCCAGCGACATCGACGCGGTGACCAACGAGGTGGCGCTCAGCCTCGCGCCCCAGCGCCGCGAGCTCGACCGCACGCTGGAAGAGGTGTGGGCCAATCGCTTCAGCGCCGACGAGCTGAAGGAAATCATCGCCTTCTACCAGTCGCCGGTCGGCAAGAAGCTGGCACAGCTTTCGCCGGAGATCGTGGCCCTGTCCATCGGCGCGGCCAAGCAGTGGCAGGACAAGATTGCCACCGAGATGATGACGCAGGTGCGCATCGCCCTGCAGAAAAAGGGCCACAAGCTCTGAGCCGCGGCCGCCCGCGAGAGGGCGGCTGCCACACCACGACAGAGGCGGCCGGCCCGCAGGGGCCGGCGGCGGCAGCAGCGACAGACGCGCAGCAGCGACAGACACGGGGACGCGAAAGAGAATGGCAGCCTTTGACTACGACCTGTTCGTCATCGGCGCCGGCTCCGGCGGCGTGCGCGCGGCGCGGATCGCGGCCGGCTACGGCGCCCGGGTCGCCATCGCGGAAGAATACCGGGCCGGCGGCACCTGCGTGATCCGCGGCTGCGTGCCGAAGAAGCTGCTTGTCTATGCCGCGCGTTTTGCCGATGCCTTCGAGGATTCGGTCGGCTTCGGCTGGACCAGCGAACGCGTCGCCTTCGACTGGCCCACCCTGATCGCGGCCAAGGACAAGGAGATCGCCCGGCTTTCGGCGATCTACGAACGCAATCTGGAAACCGCCGGCGTGGAGGTGCTGCACACCCGCGCGGTGCTGACCGGGCCGAACAGCGTGCGCCTGACGGGCGAAGACCGCGTCGTCACGGCCGGGCGCATCCTGATCGCCACCGGCGGCCGGCCGGTGGCCGACAGTTCGGTGGAAGGCATCGAACACGCCATTTCCTCCAACGAGGTCTTCGATCTGAAGACGCAGCCGGAGCGGGTGCTGATCGTCGGCTCGGGCTACATCGCGGTCGAGTTTGCCGGCATCTTCAACGGCCTCGGCACGGAAACCACGGTTCTGCACCGCGGCCCGCAGGTGCTGCGCGGGTTCGACGAGGAGGTGCGCGGCTATCTGCACGAGGAGATGAGCCGCAAGGGCGTCAACTTCATCGTGTCCGATACGCTGGCCCGCATCGTGCGCACCGAAGGCGGGCTGGAGGTGACGACCGGCCGCGGCACCGTCATCGAGACCGATGTCGTGCTGTCCGCCATCGGCCGCGCGCCCAACACTGCCGGCCTCGGCCTGACGGAAGCCGGCGTGCAGACCAGCGAACGCGGCGCCGTGATCGTGGACGAATATTCGCGCACCAGCGTGCCGTCGATCTTCGCGGTGGGCGACGTGACCGACCGGGTCAATCTCACGCCCGTCGCCATCCGCGAGGGCCATGCCTTTGCCGACACCGAGTTCGGCGGCCGGGCCGTGGTCGTGGATCACGCGCTGGTGCCGACGGCGGTGTTCTCGCAGCCGGAAATCGGCACCGTCGGCCTCGGGGAAGGCGCGGCGAAGCAACAATATGCCGCGCTCGACATTTACCGCACCCGTTTCCGGCCGATGCTGAACACCATCTCCGGCCGGGAAGAGCGCACCTTCATGAAAATCGTGGTCGATGCGGAAACCGATCGCGTGGTCGGCGTTCACGTTCTCGGGCCGGATGCGGGAGAGATGGCGCAGCTGCTTGGAATCGCTGTAAAGATGGGCGCAACGAAGGCCGATTTCGATGCCACCATGGCGGTGCATCCGACGGCGGCGGAAGAACTGGTGACCATGCGCACGCCTTCGGAGCGCTGGCGCCGGGAGCAGGTGGCCGCCCGCTGACCACGACAGAGGGCGAGAGGGGGGCGCTTCCCCGCGGCGATGCGGCGCCGCCGGGCGGCGGAAAGAATGACGGACAGACCTGAAACCGGCAGCCGCCCGGCGCGGCGCTCGATTGCCTATCGTTCCGATATCGACGGCCTCAGGGCGATATCGATCATCGGGGTGGTGCTGTTCCACGCCTCGATGTTTCAGCCGGCCTTCGGCGCCTTCAGCGGGGGCTTCGTCGGCGTCGACGTGTTCTTCGTCATCTCCGGCTATCTGATCACCGCCATCATCCTGCGCGAGCTGGGCGAGGGGCGGTTCTCTCTGGGCTCGTTCTACGAGCGGCGTATCCGCCGCATCTTTCCGGCACTGTTCGCCATGCTGGCGGCCACCGCCGCGGTGGCCAGCATCGTGATGCTGCCGAAGGAGATCCGCGCCTTCGCCCCCACGCTTGCGGCGGCGGCCGGCTTCGTCACCAACTATGTGCTGGCGGCCGGCGACGGCTATTTCGTCACCACGCTCACCTCCCGTCCGCTGCTGCACCTGTGGTCGCTGGCGATCGAGGAGCAGTTCTACATCGTCTTTCCGCTGCTGCTTGTGGCCATCGTGCGGCTGTGTCCGGGGCGGCTGAAGCTGGTCATCACCGGTCTCACGGTGGCCTTCTTCATCCTCAACCTGTGGCTGGTCACGTTCGGCCCGCCGGCCTTTTTCTGGACGCAGGCGCGCGCGTGGGAACTGCTCATCGGCGCGGTGCTGGCGTGCCGGGTCATTCCGCCGCTGCGCAACCGCCATGCCCGCGCCGCGCTGGCGTGGCTGGGGCTGGGGCTGCTGATCGCCGCGATGGCGCTGTTCCACGAAGGCATGCCCTGGCCCGGTGCCGGTGCCCTGCTGCCGTGCCTCGGCGCGGCGTTCGTCATCCATGCCGGCGAGGGCGGGTCGGGGCTCGCCGGGCGGCTTCTGTCGTGGCGGCCGATGGTGGCGACGGGGCTGCTGTCCTATTCGCTTTATGTGTGGCACTGGCCGGTTCTGGCTGTCACCCAGTCCTACATTCTGACCCGGCCGCTCAGCGTGCTGGATACCATCCTGCTGCTGCTGCTGTCGGTGGGCGTTGCGGTGCTGTCGCGGCGCTATCTGGAGCAGCCGTTCCTCGGCAAGTCGGGGCTGTTCACCCGCCGCGGCGTGTTTGCGGCCGGCACGGCGAGCGCGGTGGTGGTGGCGCTGTTCGCGCTGATGCTGGTGCGCACGGACGGCTGGCCGCAGCGCCTGCCGCGCGAGGTCGCCGCCATCGCGGCCGTGGCCAGGGAGGGGCGCGGCAGCCCGTGTGTGCGGTCCACGGCGGCGGAGCTCAATGCCTCGCCCTGCTTCATCGGCTTGCCGGGCAAGCCGCCCACGTTTGCGGTGTGGGGCGATTCCCACGGCGATGCGATGATCTCCGCCATCAGCGATCTGGCGGCCGCGCGCGGTGTCGCCGGCGAGGCGATGGTGATGCGCGGCTGCGCGCCGTTGCTGGGCGGGCCGGTGCTGCCGCCCTATACCGGCGTGCCGGAGAGCTTCGAGAAGGTGTGCGTGCCGTTCCGCGAGGCGGCCTTTGCGCGGATTGCCGCGAACCCCTCGATTCGCACCGTCATTCTCATCGCCCGCTGGAGCATCCATTCCGATCTGACCGGCTTCGGCGCGGCCGACCGCGAGCGCATCGCCCCGTTCCGCCATCAGGGCTGGTTCCGCGATGCGCGCCGGGCCGCGCGGGAGAGCTTTGCCACAGCCGTGCCGCAGACGATTGCGGCGCTGGAGGCGGCGGGCAAGAAGGTGGTCATCCTGCTTTCCATTCCCGAGGCCAGACAGCCGGTGCCGGAGGCGATGGCCCGGGCGAGCCTGACCGGCGCACCGCTGACCGTTGCCGCCCGCCGGCAGGATTTCCTCGAATACACCGTGTTTCCGCGGCAGGTGCTGGAGCGGGCCGCGCTGGAACAGGGCGTGACGCTGGTCGATCCGGCAACGGTGCTGTGCCCGGACGAGCGCTGCCGCATCGGCGAGGCCGGCCGGCCGTTCTATTTCGACGACGACCATCTCTCCCGCTTCGGGGCAGAGCAGGTGGCGCCGCTTCTGGCCCCGGCCATCGCCGGGCCGGCTGCGGAGGGCGGGAGCCCGTGAGCAGGCCCCATTGAATCCGGGCCCGGCCGTCACGATCTGACACGCCATCGGTGGAACGGCGGCAGATCGCCCGGTTTTTATCGGTAAGGTCACCGGGTCGCAGCCTCAGAGGTGGCCTTGGGGCGCATGGCTGTGTATAAGCGCGCAAATCCGCCGGCGGCACGTTCGGGCTGCCGGTGTGGGAAGGCAAGGTGAAGGTCATGAAAGAGACGTGGTCGCCGTCAGCGTCCGTCCTTGCGCCGAAGACTGCGGCGCGAGCCCCCCGTGACGCGGCCCGCGAGAGCGCGGGGCCGGCGTGGTCCGCCACTTCGTGGCGGTCGAAGCCGATCGTGCAGGTGCCGGAATATCCCGATCCGGCCGCGCTTGCGGCCGTCGAGGGCCGCCTTGCCAGCTATCCCCCGCTCGTCTTTGCCGGCGAAGCGCGCAAGCTGAAGCGTGCGCTGGCCGGCGTTGCCCGCGGCGAGGGTTTTCTGCTGCAGGGCGGCGACTGTGCGGAGTCCTTCGCCGAGCACCATGCCGACAACATCCGCGACTTCTTCCGCGTCTTCCTGCAGATGGCGGTGGTACTGACCTATGCCGCCGCCCAGCCGGTGGTGAAGGTCGGCCGCATCGCCGGCCAGT
>NZ_DAISHT010000156.1:0-8714 GCF_036822375.1 Pseudoxanthobacter sp.
ATGCAGCGCATCTCGCTCGGTGCGCTCATCATCGCGCTGGCGCTGATGGTGGACGATGCGATGACCACCACCGATGCCATGCTGACGCGGCTGACCGCCGGCGACAGCAAGATGCAGGCCGCCAGCTTTGCCTTCCGCACCTATGCGGTGGCGATGCTGGCCGGCACGCTGGTGACGATTGCCGGCTTCGTGCCGGTGGGCTTCGCGCAGAGCTCGGCCGGCGAATATACCTTCTCGCTGTTTGCGGTGGTCACCATCGCGCTGCTGGTCTCGTGGCTGGTGGCGGTGCTGTTTGCACCGCTGCTCGGCGTGGCGGCGCTGAAGGCGCCCGACCGGGCGGCCGTGGAAAAGGCGCGGAAGAAGCAGGCCGCCGGCGGCGGCGTCATCGGCTTCTACAAGGGCTTCCTGACGCTGGCGCTGAAGGCGCGCTGGGTGACCATCGCGCTCGCCGTTGCCGCCTTCGCGGCCTCGGTCGTGGCGATGCCGCTCATTCCGCGCCAGTTCTTTCCGGCGTCCGACCGGCCGGAACTGCTGGTCGATCTGCAACTGCCGCAGAACGCGTCGATCTATGCCAGCGAGGACGTGGTGCAGCGTTTCGAGGCGCTGCTGAAGGCCGATGCCGACGTGGAGAGCTATTCGACCTATGTCGGCCGCGGCGCCATCCGCTTCTACCTGCCGCTGGACGTGAAGCTGCCGAACCCGTTCTTCAGCCAGCTCGTCATCGTGGCGAAGGATGTGGGCGGGCGCGAGCGGCTGCGCACGAAGCTGGAGACGGCGCTGCAGAACCAGTTCCCGGAACTGGTGGCGCGCATCTCGCCGCTTGAGCTGGGGCCGCCGGTCGGCTGGCCGGTGCAGTACCGCGTCAGCGGGCCGGATCTGGAAAAGGTGCGGGCGATCGCGCTGAAGCTCGGCACGGTCGTGGCCTCCAGTCCGCTGGCCGAACACGTCAACTACGACTGGTTCGAGCCGACGCGCGAAGTGCGGATGCGTGTCGATCAGGATCAGGCGCGGCTGCTCGGGCTTTCGACGGCGGGTCTGGCCGCGGTGCTCAACACCGTGATGAGCGGCACGCCGGTGACGCAGGTGCGCGACGATATCTATCTCGTCAACGTGGTGGCCCGGGCCACCGACGAGGAACGGGTTTCGCTCGCCAACCTCGCCAACCTGCAGGTGCCGCTGCCCAGCGGGCGCACGGTGCCGCTGAGCCAGCTCGCCACCTTCGAATACACCCAGGACTATCCGGTGGTGTGGCGCCGCGACCGCGTGCCGACGCTGACCGTGCAGGCCGACGTGGTGCGCGGCGAGCTGCCGGAAACGGTGGTCTCGGGGCTGGAACCGAAGGTCGACGAACTGCGCGCCGGCCTGCCGGAGGGCTATCGCATCGATGCCGGCGGCACGGTGGAGGAAAGCGCCAAGTCGCAGGCCTCCGTCGTGGCGGTGGTGCCGGTGATGCTGCTGATCATGTTCACGGTGCTGATGTTCCAGCTGAAGAGCTTCAGCCGGCTGGTGCTGGTGCTGTCGGTGGCGCCGCTCGGCCTCATCGGCGTGGTGGCGGCGCTGCTGGTCTCCGGCCGGCCGCTGGGCTTCGTGGCCATCCTCGGCATCCTCGCCCTGATCGGCATGATCACCAAGAACGCGGTGATCCTGATCGGCCAGATCGATGCGGAACGCGCTGCCGGGCAGAAGGTGTGGGATGCCGTCATCAACGCTTCGTCGGCGCGTTTCCGGCCGATCATGCTGACGGCGGTTTCCACCGTGCTCGGCATGATCCCGATTGCGCCGACCGTGTTCTGGGGCCCGATGGCCTTTGCCATCATGGGTGGCCTGCTGGTGGGCACGGTGCTGACGCTGATCTTCCTGCCGGCGGTCTATGTCGCCTGGTTCGGGCCGGAAACCGGCCCGGAGACGGCGGCGGAAGGGCCGGAACCGTCAGACGGGCAGAAGCCGGCGGCTGCGGCCTGAGGGCAGCCACCGGCGGGCAAGACCCGCGGCCCGGGGACGGGCCGCGGCAGGGGGAAGCGGGCCTGCGGCGCCGGCACGGCGTCCGGCGCAGGGCGGCCGGGAAGCGAAAGAGGTCTATCATGGCGAAGAAAGCAACCGTGCCTGACCGCGAGCCGGTGCTGGTCGATCTGGCCCTGCAGGGCGGCGGCAGCCATGGCGCGTTCACCTGGGGTGTGCTCGACCGCCTTCTGGAGGTGCCGTGGCTGCGGCTCGACGGCATTTCCGGCACCTCGGCCGGTGCCATGAACGCCGCCGTCATGATCGACGGTCTGGCCGAGGGCGGTCGCGAGGGCGCCAAGCAGGCGCTGGAGGCGTTCTGGCACGCGGTGTCGCGCGCGGCGGCCTTCAGCCCGTTCCAGCGCGGGCCCATGGACGTGCTGTTCGGCCGCTGGACGCTCGACAACTCGCCGGCGTTCGTGGCCATGGACATGATGTCGCGCATGTTCTCGCCCTACGATCTCAATCCGGGCGGGCTCAATCCGCTGCGCTCCATCCTGCAGAAATATGTCAACGTCGATCATCTGGTGAAGAGCGACATCAAGCTGTTCGTGACCGCCACCAACGTGGCGACCGGGCAGCCGCGCATCTTCCGCAATGCCGAGATCACCGCGGATGCGCTGCTCGCTTCCGCCTGCCTGCCGACCATGTATCAGGCGATCGAGATCGACGGCGAGGCCTACTGGGACGGCGGCTATTCTGGCAACCCGACGATCACGCCGCTGGTGCAGCACTGCAAGTCGCAGGACACGATCCTCGTGCAGATCAACCCCGTGCGCCGGCCCGAGCCGCCGCGCCGGGCGCGCGATATCATGACCCGCCTCAACGAGATTTCCTTCAACGCGGTGCTGCTGGAAGAGCTGCACATGATTGCCGTGCTGCAGCAGGTGGCCGATCCCGGCACCAGCGAAGGGGCGCTGTGGGCCAACATGCGCATTCACCGCATTGCCTCCGAGAAGGCCATCAAGCTCGGCTATTCCTCCAAGCTCAATGCGGAATGGACCTTCCTCAGGATGCTGCGCGACGAAGGCCGCCGCACCGCGGAAGCCTTCCTCGCCGAGCACGGGGCCGACCTCGGCCAGCGCTCCACGATGAACGTTCAGGACTTCATCAAGGGAAACTGACGCATGGGACTTCTCGGCATCCTCGTCGCCCTCGTCCTGCTGCTGTGGCTCGCCTATCGCGGCTGGTCGATCCTGCTGCTGGCCCCGCTTGCCGCGCTGGTCGCCGCGGCGTTCTCCGGCGAACCGCTGCTGGCCCACTGGACGCAGACGTTCATGACGAACGGCGCGGCGTTCATTGCCCAGTTCTTCCCGCTGTTCCTGCTGGGGGCGCTGTTCGGCAAGATCATGGATGACAGCGGCTCGGTGACGGTGATCGCCGATACCCTGACCCGGCGCCTCGGCACCTCGCGCGCCATTCTGGCGGTGGTGCTGGCGGGCGCCATCGTCACCTATGGCGGCGTCAGCCTGTTCGTCGCCTTCTTCGTGCTGGCGCCGATGGCGACCGCGCTGTTCCGCTCGGCCGGCATTCCCCGCCGCCTCATGCCGGCGGCCATCGCGCTCGGCACCTCCACCTTCACCATGTCGGCGATGCCGGGCACGCCCTCCATCCAGAACGCCATTCCGATGCCGTTCTTCGGCACCACGCCGTTTGCGGCGCCGGGGCTCGGCGTTCTCGCCTCCGTCGTCATGTTCGCTTTCGGCATGTGGTGGCTGAAGCGGGCGGAGACGAAGGCGCGGGCCGCCGGCGAGGGCTTCGGCGCCGACGAGCAGGTGGTCGACCTGGAGGAGGTGGCCGACGACGACTTCGTGCGCTCCCGCGCTACCGGCTCGCAGGCCTTCGACACGGCCGAGATGGTGCATGGCGAGGATGCCCGCAACGTGCCGCCGGTGTGGGCGGCAATCCTGCCGCTGGTGGTGGTGATCGTCGTCAACCTGCTGATGTCGCTCGTCATCCTGCCGCGTATGGATGTGAGCTTCCTTGCCGACGAGCGTTTCGGGCAGGTCACGCTCTCGGCCGTCGGCGGCGTGTGGGCGGTGGCGACGGCGCTGCTGGCGGCCATTCTGACGGCGCTGGCGCTGAACTTCGGCCGGCTGAAGAACATCCGGGCCACCATCGATGCCGGCGCCAATGCCTCGGTGCTGCCGGTGTTTGCGGTCGCAAGCCTCGTCGGCTTCGGCGCGGTGGTGGCGGCGCTGCCGGCGTTCGGGGTGGTGAAGCAGTGGGTGCTGGATATCGAGGGCGGGCCGCTGGTGTCGCTGGCGATCGCCACCAACATTCTGGCAGCCCTCACCGGTTCGGCTTCCGGCGGCCTGACCATCGCGCTTGAGGCGCTCGGTCAGTCCTACATGGAAATCGCGCGCCAGACCGGCCTCGATCCGGCCCTGATGCACCGCGTGGCGGTGATCGGCTCGGGCACGCTCGACAGCCTGCCCCACAACGGCGCCGTCGTCACGCTTCTGGCGGTGTGCGGTTCGACCCACGCCAGAAGCTATTTCGACATCGTCATGGTGGCGGTGGTCAGCGCCGTGCTGGCGCTCATCACCGTCATCGTCGTCGGCTCGGTGTTCGGCTCGTTCTGAGGCGCCGGCCGGGCGGACGGGTAGCCGCACCGGCCGCCGCGGGTTATGCAGAGTGAAACCGGCGGCGCGGACAGGACCCGTCCGCGCCGCCGGTTTCCGCATTTATCGTCAACGACCGCATCATGTCCGTGCCGCCGCCGCGGCGCAGACCAGCAGGGCAGGGCTCATGACGGCCAGCACGATCCAGTTTTCCGGCCTCGTGTCGTTCACCATCGCCATTCTCGTCTATTTCGCCGGTGCCGGCCTCAACAAGGCCGTGAAGCCGCTGGCGCGCTGGAACATTCCCGAGGCGGTCACCGGCGGCATGCTCGCCGCGCTGGTCACGCTGCTCGTGCATCAGGTGTTCAGCACCGCGCTGACCTTCGATCTGCAGGCGCGCGATATGCTGCTGCTCTATTTCTTCAGCGGCATCGGCCTCAACGCCCGGCTTTCCGACCTGCTGACCGGCGGCAAGCCGCTGATCATCCTGATCGTGCTGACCGTCGGCTATCTGGTGCTGCAGAACGTCATCGCCATCGGCTCGGTCGCGGCCCTCGGCCTGCCGCAGGGGCTGGCGCCGCTGCTGGGCTCGGTGTCGCTGGTCGGCGGACACGGCACGACCATCGCCTGGGCGCCGATCATCGCCGCCCGCTTCGACCTGACGGGGGCGATGGAAGTGGGCATCGCGGCGGCCACGCTCGGCCTTGTGGTGGCGAGCCTGATGGGCGGCCCGATCGCCGGCCTCCTGCTGAAGCGCTACCGGCTGGAGGGGCCGAGCGCGCCCGATCCGGTGGTGGGTCTGCAGGCGCACGACAGCGGTCAGGACGCCGGCAAGATCACCTATGTCGACATCCTCTCCACCCTGCTGGTGCTCAACGTGGCCATCCTGCTCGGCCTCGTGCTCGACGGGCTGATGGAGGCCGTGCCGATCAAGCTGCCGCTGTTCGTGCTGTGCCTGCTGTCGGCGATCTTCATCACCAACACCGTGCCGCGGGTGCTGCCGCGCGTGCCCTGGCCCACCCGCACCCGCGCGCTGGCGCTGATCTCCGACCTGTCGCTGAACATCTTCCTCGCCATGTCGCTGATGAGCATGCAGCTCTGGACGCTGGGCGGGCTGGGTGCGGCGCTGGTCGTGGTGCTGGCGCTGCAGGCGCTGGGGGCGGCGGTCTATATCCTGTTCATCGTCTTCCCGGCGATGGGGCGCAACTATCAGGCGGCGGTGCTGTCGGCCGGCTTCACCGGCATCAGCCTCGGCGCCACGCCCACCGCCATCGCCAACATGACGGCCGTGACCAGGGTGCACGGGCCGGCGCCGACCGCCTTCATCATCCTGCCGCTGGTCTCGGCCTTCTTCATCGATATCGTCAACGCCGTCGCCATCGGCTTCATGGTGCGCTGAAGGCGGACCGGCCGCGGCCGGTCATTTGCGGCCGGCGGTGAACACGATGAACGGCGCCGCCATGACGTTGCCCACCGTCTGGGCGACATCGTGGGCAACGTCGCTGCCGGTGAAGGTTTCCTCGTCGATGGACTGGCCGGCGATCAGCCGCTCGCCCAGCAGGCGCACCACCGGCGGGCTGTTGGCGAACTGGCCGTGGTTCAGCGCATCCCCGCTCTCCACGCGGGACAGGTCGATGACGACGATGCCGGTGGCGGCGCCGAGACGGGCGGCCTTGGCTTCCTCGGTGAAGTCGATGGCGCCGACGCGGGCCACCCGCCCGGCGATGAGGCCGGAAAGCCGCAGGGCGCGGTCGCGGTGCGACACGAAGATGGTGATCTGCGGCCGCTGCGGCCCCATCTCCGTCACCTGCCGGCGGAACACGTCGATATCGAGATCGGGCGAGGCCAGAATGACATTGGAGACCTTGGCCGGCACGCGCCCGTTCTGCAGCGCGATCTGGCGCAGGGCCTCCACCGTCAGCCAGGCGCCCATGGAGTGGGCGAGCACCACCACGTCATCCACCTCCGGGCTGGCGCTGGCGGCGCGGATGACATCGGCAAGGTCGGTGCGCGAGAAATTCGTGCTCTCGCGGTCGAAATTATAATGCAGCACCCGCCCGCGCGAGGGCCAGGTGAACAGCACCGGCACCACGTCCGTGCCCATGTCGTGGACGAGCTGGGCATAGGTGAACACCGCCACGTCGAAGCGGGTGTTGAAGCCGTGCACGAAAATCAGCACCCGCCGCTTGCTGCCCTTGACGCGGCGGAACCATGTGCCGATGTCGCCGGGCGGCACATCGGTGACGCTGCTGACGGCAAAGCTGCTCCGCGCATCGATGGCCCGCGGATTGGGCCACTGCACGGTGCCGACCGGGCGGCCGGGCGGGATCGAGACCACGAGGTTGGTGTAGCTGACGCCCTCGCCCCGCTCGCCGGAAAACAGCACCCCGCGCTCAGCGCTGGGGGCGCGGGTGGTGGCGGCCAGCATGTCCACGGTTGCGCTGCCGGGCGGCGGCGGGCCGACCGGCACCAGCACGCCTTCCGGGCGCGACGCGCAGGCGGAGAGCGCGAACGCCGCCAGCAGCAGAACCGCGACGGGGCCGCCGCGGCGCGGAGGGCGTGAAGGCGGAAGGGGCATCGCCGGCATGCTCCCGGGCTGCGGTGTCGGGGTCGGGTTCGGGCCGGCCGCGGACCGCGGCTGTCTTGCTTGGTAAGGCAGAGCCGGCCCGGCGAAAAGCCCCCGGCGGCAGATTGCGCACGGTGCGTTGCTTTGCCTTCACGGCGATCCGCGGTGCATCGTGATAGAAGCAGGGGCGAAACCGAAGCGTCCCGCGGGACGGGCCGTGAGAGAGTGCCGCCATGACCAGCGCCGTCCGCACCATTCCGCTCCGGCTCAACGATATCAAGACGTTCTTCCGCGAGCCGGAGATCGATCCGTTCGAGGGCGAGAGCATCGACCTTTCCGGCATCGAGCAGATCATGGCGGCCATGAAGGTGGAGTCCAACTGGCGGCGGATGACCTTCCGTGCGACGATTTCGCTGCCCGCGGGGCGGGGCGAAGAAGGCTATGTGCGCCAGTTGCCGCAGGCGATCCAGACCTATTGCGACCGTCATATTCTCTACGAGAAGCGCTGCATCCGCGAGATCTTCCTGGAAGGGCGGCGGGCGCTCAGGGTCGGCATCGTGTTCCTTCTGGTGTGCGTCGGCCTTTCGGCGCTGTTCGAGGCGCTGTTTTCCTCTGAAACGCTGCTGGGCAGCACGCTTTCCGAGGGGCTGATGATCGCGGGCTGGGTGGGGCTGTGGCACCCCTGCGAACTGCTGCTTTATTCGTGGTGGCCGCACCGGCAGGAGGTGCGCCTGCACGAGAAGATCCGGGCGATGGAAATCGCCGTCGAATACCGGCCGGGATGACGGCCGGCAACCGCACACAGCAGTGGCCGCAGCGCCGCTCGGGGAGTTTGCCGATGAGCGGCGACAGGACGACACGCGTTTTCGCCGGCATTCTGGCGACACTGGCGCTCGGCGCCTGCCTGATGGCCATGCAGTCGCTGCTGGCCCCCATTGCCTTCGCGCTCTATGTGATCGCCGTGGTCTGGCCGCTGCAGGCGCGGCTGCAGCAGCGCATGGCGATGGGGCCGGCGGTGGCGCTCACCATCGTCGTCACGCTGGTGGTGGTCAGCGGTATCGTCTCGCTGGTGGTGTGGGCGCTCACCCATGTCGGCCAGTGGATCATCGCCAATGCCGGCCGCTTCCAGCTTCTCTACGGGCAGGCGCACGACTGGCTGGAGGGGCACGGCTTTCTGGTCGGCTCGCTGGTGGCCGACACCTTCGATGTGCGCTGGATGCTGCGCGTGGTGCAGGAGCTTTCCGCGCTGCTGCACAGCCTCGGCAGCTTCCTCGTGGTGATGTTCCTGTTCGTGCTGCTGGGGCTGCTGGAAGTGTCGGCCTTCCGCTCGCAGGTCGGCGCCCTGAAGCAGCGCGCCGCCGGCGATTTCCTGATTGCCGCCGGCCGCGACATTGCCGCCAAGCTGCAGAAGCACGTCCGGGTGCGCACGCTGATGAGCATCGCCACCGGCGTGGTGGTGTGGGCCTTCACGCTGGCGGCCGGGCTGGAGCTGGCGGCGGCGTGGGGCATCATCGCCTTTACGATGAACTACATTCCGTTCATCGGGCCGTTCGTGGCCACCTTCCTGCCCACGGTGTTCGCGCTGG
>NZ_DAISHT010000157.1:0-7334 GCF_036822375.1 Pseudoxanthobacter sp.
GTGCCGTGGGGGCAGCCGGTCTGGGCCATGAAGCCCTCGATGACGCGGTGGAACACGATGCCGTCATAGAAGCCCTCGCGCGCCAGCGTCTTCAGGCGCTCGACGTGCTTCGGCGCCAGATCCGGGCGCAGCGCGATGACGACGCGGCCCTGCGTGGTTTCCAGAACGAGGGTGTTTTCCGGATCCTTGATCTCGGTCATGCGGGAATTCCTCTTGTGTTGTGAACGGGGCTTGTGCTGTTCGCGCAACGAAGACGGCTCAGGGCCGCCCTCACTTGTCGGCGACCCACGCCTTGATGATCTTGTCGGGCGCGTTCACCATGCCGTTGTTGGCCTCGTCGCCCTTTTTGATGGCGTCGACATACTGCATGCCGGAAACGACCTGCCCGACCACGGTGTACTTGCCGTTCAGAAAATCGCCCGGCGCGAACATGATGAAGAACTGCGAATTGGCCGAATCCGGGCTCTGGGCGCGGGCCATGCCGACAGTGCCGCGCTGGAACGGCACGGACGAGAACTCCGCCTTCAGATCCGGCAGGCTGGAACCGCCCGAGCCGGTGCCGGTCGGATCGCCGGTCTGGGCCATGAAGCCGTCGATGACGCGGTGGAACACCACGCCGTTATAGAAGCCTTCGCTCGCCAGCGTCTTCAGGCGCTCGGCATGGCGCGGGGCGTTCTTTTCGTCGAGGCGGATCTTGACCAGACCGTCCTTGAGCTGCAGCACGAGGATGTTGCCGGCGGGAACGGTGGTGGCGGCGCTGGCCTTCATGGCCGGGGCGGCGGCCACCAGCGCAAGGCCCAGCACGAAGGCGGCAAGGGTGCGGAACATGAGAAAATGAACTCCGGGTGAGAAGGCCTGCCGGCGGCAGGCCGGAAATCCGTCGGCGGCGGGCATCAGCGCCCGAGCCGCTCCTTCAGCCGGGCGATGACCGGGCCGGGCACGAACGGGGCCACGTCGCCGCCGAGCTTTGCGATCTGGCGCACCAGCGTGGCGGTGATGTGACGGACGCCCGGCGAAGCCGGCACGAACACGGTGTGAATGTCGCCGGCCAGCGTGCCGTTCATGCCGGCCATCTGCATCTCGTAATCGAGGTCGGTGCCATCCCTGAGGCCGCGCACGATCAGGCCCGCGCCCGCCGCCCGCGCCGCATCCACCACCAGACCGTCGAAGGCGATGACGGATATGCGCTGCGCCGCCTGCGCGCCGAAACGACCGGCCGCCACCGCACCAATCATCGCCACCCGCTCGTCGAAGCTGAACAGCGGCACCTTGCCGGGATGCACCCCGATGGCCACCACCACCCGGTCGGCCAGATGCAGCGCGCGGGCCAGCACATCCATGTGCCCTTCCGTCACCGGATCGAACGAGCCGGAATAGAGCGCCACGCGCGCCCCCGCGGCGCTGCCGGGTGCGGATTCGGGACGATCCGGCGGAGAAAGTGTCGGCTGAGACATGGCATCGTCCTTCCGCACGGCCCTTGCGGCCACCGCCCGCCCGCGCGGCGGCCCGGCGCTTTTCTGCCTGCCGCGTTGCGTAGCCGGATCGGCCCCGCCCTGCAAGCCTTGCCGGCAGTCTTCCTGCCCGCCTTGCCGCCGGTCTTGCCGCCCGCCTCGCCGCAGGCCGGCGGCGGCCCCGCGCGAAACCCCGGCTGCGGCCCCGCGCGAAATCGCAGCAGCCCCCGGTTGGCGGCGCTGCCAGCCTTGGAGGCCCCGGCAAAGCTTGCTATCGCTCGGGCCAAACACAGGAACACACGGGCGAAAACAACACGGGCGAAACCGCGCCGGCCCGATGCACGCCAACTTAAGGAGCCCCATCATGTCGCTGCCCAAGCCTCTCATTGCCGGCAACTGGAAAATGAACGGCCTCGTGGCCTCGCGCTCCGAGATCGATGCCATCGTTGCCGGTGCGGCGGCCGCGGCCGGCGACCGGGCCGATCTGCTGATCTGCCCGCCGGCCACCCTCATCGCCGGTTTTGCGGCGGCAACCGCCGGCAGCGCGCTCGCCATCGGCGGGCAGGACTGCCACGCTAAGGTTTCCGGCGCCCACACCGGCGACATCGCCGCCGAGCAGCTTGCCGATGCCGGCGCCACCTTCGTCATCGTCGGCCATTCGGAGCGCCGCGCCGACCACGGCGAGAGCGATGCCATCGTGCGCGCCAAGGCGGAAGCGGCGCTGCGCGCCGGCCTCGTGGCCATCGTGTGCGTCGGCGAGACCCGCGCCGAGCGCGATGCCGGGGAAACGCTGAACGTCGTCGCCACGCAGGTTGCCGGCTCGCTGCCCGATGCCGCGACCGCCGCCACCGTGGTCATTGCCTATGAGCCGGTGTGGGCCATCGGCACCGGCCTGACGCCCACGGCCGCCGACGTGGCCGAGGTGCACGGCGAGATTCGCCGCCTCGTGCTTCAGCGCTTCGGCGCCGAAGGCAACGGCATCCGCCTGCTCTACGGCGGCTCGGTGAAGCCCGACAATGCCCTTGAGCTGCTGGCCGTTGCCAATGTCGACGGCGCGCTCATCGGCGGCGCCAGCCTCAAGGCAAAGGACTTCCTCGCCATTGCCGCGGCCGCGCCGCAGCGCTGAGGCCGCGCGGCGGGCGGCCCGGCTCTGCGCCGCCCGCAGCTGCGGCCGCCGCACCGGCAGGGGATAAGCCACGGCCGGCGGGGGAACTTTCGTGGCCCCCGCCCCTTTTCCGCCGCGCTCGCCCCCCCTATTATCCGCCGCTCATGCGCAGGCGGGCATCCGCCCGCCGCGTTTTCCTTTTTTCAAGACTGAATGCGGCGACGCTGCGCCGCTGACAGGACGGCTGAATCCCGATGCTCAATCAAATGCGCCGCGGCGCCGGCAACTGGGTTGCCAAGCTCCTCATGGGCGTGCTGGTGGTCTCGTTCGTGGTGTGGGGCGTTGCCGACGCCTTCCGCGGCATGGGCGTTTCCACCATCGCCTCGGTGGGCGGCACCGATGTTCCGCTGTCCCGTTTCCAGCGCGATTATGCCCGTGCCCTGCAGCAGCTGAGCGCCAATGCCGGCCAGCCCATCAATCCGGCCGATGCCGCCGCCTTCGGGCTGCCGCAGCAGGTGCTGGGCCGCATCGTGACGGAAACGGTGCTGAACAACACCGCCGACGGCCTCGGCATCGGCATCACCGACGACGAGCTGCTGCGCCAGATCAAGGCCGACCCGACCTTCAAGGGCGCCGACGGGCAGTTCAGCGCCGATCGCATGCGCCAGCTGCTGGCCGCCAACGAGCTTGCGGAGGCCGACTACATCGCCGCCATGCGCGGGCTCTCCATCCGCCGGCAGATCATGGACGGCCTGTTCGGCGGCGTCACGGCCCCGGCGGTTCTGGTGCAGGCGGTGAATACCTACGCCA
Source organism: Pseudoxanthobacter sp. (assembly GCF_036822375.1). Lineage (NCBI taxonomy): Bacteria > Pseudomonadati > Pseudomonadota > Alphaproteobacteria > Hyphomicrobiales > Segnochrobactraceae > Pseudoxanthobacter > Pseudoxanthobacter sp. The sequence goes on from NZ_DAISHT010000157.1 coordinate 3,367, forward strand.
GCCAGCAGCGCACCGTGCATTATCTCGACGTGCCGCCGCAGGCGGTGGGCGCGGCCGCGGAGCCGTCGGAAGCCGAGCTGAAGGCGTTCTTCGAGGCGCACAAGGCCAGCTTCCGCGCCCCGGAATTCCGCACCTTCCAGGTGGCGACCCTCGATCCGGTGATGCTGGCCGCGGCCACGCCGGTTTCCGACGAGGACGTGAAGGCCGACTACGAGCGCAATGCCGGCAAGTACGGCACGCCCGAGCGGCGCAACGTGCAGCAGATCCCGTTCCCGGACCGCGCCGGCGCCGATGCGGCCGCCGCCCGGCTGGCCGCCGGCAGCCCGCTCGCCGATATTCTGGCCGAGCGCAAGCTGACGGACTCCGACATCGATCTGGGCCTCGTCGCCAAGTCGGGCCTGATCGATCCGAAGGTGGCAGACGCCGCTTTCGGCGCGCCGCTGAACCAGCCGGTGGTGGTCGACGGCCGCTTCGGCCCGGTCATCGTCATCGTCACGCAGGTGCAGCCCGGCCAGCAGAAGTCGTTCGCCGATGTCGCCGCCGACATCAAGCGTTCGCTGGCCGACGATCTCGCCCGCCGCAAGATGATGGAAATTTCCAACCAGATCGAGGATGCCCGGGCGGGCGGCGCGACGCTGAAGGAAATCGCCGACCGCTTCCACCTCGCCTTCGTCGAGGTGCAGAAGGTCGATTCCTCGGGCGAGAACCCGGCCGGCACCACCGTCAACGTGCCCGGCGGCCAGCCGGTGCTGTCGGCCGCCTTCCAGGCCGATCCCGGCAGCGAGCCGGATGCGGTGAAGCTCGCCTCCGGCGGGCTGGCCTGGATCGACGTGACCGACGTGACGCCGGCCCGCGACCGCGCCCTCAGCGAGGTGACGGCCGATGTCACCACCGCCTGGAAGGCCGATGCGACGCAGAAGGCGCTGGTTGCCAAGGCAGCCGAGATCGCCGCCGCAGTGCGCAAGGGCCAGACGCTGGAGGCGATCGCCGCCGGCCTCAACGTGGATGTGATGACGTCGGCGCCGTTCCGGCGCGGCGGCGCGGCCGAGGGGCTGTCGCCGGATGCGGTGGCGGCGGCCTTCAACGGCCCGAAGGGCTTCGTTGCCACCGCCGCCTCGGCCACCGGCGGTCAGAGCGTTCTGGTGGTGACGGAGGTCTACGACCCGCCGTTCGACGCCACGCTGCCGGCATCGGTGCAGCTTGGGGATCAGGTGACGGAATCGGTCAGCAATGCGCTGCTGTCGGAATATGTCGCGGCGCTGGAGGCCGAGGCCGGCATCAAGATCAATCAGGCCGCGCTCAATCAGGTCGTGGCCCCCGGCCGCGGGTCCTGAAAACCGGCTGATGCCTGAAAAAACGGCCCGGCGCCTGCGCCGGGCCTCTTTGCTTCCGGGGCCGGCCTCGGCTATTGCCAGAGCCGGATACACGCAGGGCAGCGCCGCGGCCTGCGGCAAGGCGGGCCTGCACGCCAACCGCAAGGCCCTGCAACGGGGCGGCGGCCGGACAGGACCGTTTCCCGCGCTTCAAGAGGATCGAAGTCCATGGCAGAACTGAAGCCGTTCATCGCCAAGGTCGCCGCCGGCCTGCCGCTGGAGCGCGACGAGGCGCGCGCCGCATTCGATGTGATCATGGCGGGCGATGCGACCCCGGCCCAGATCGGCGGCTTCCTGATGGCGCTGCGGGTGCGCGGCGAGACGGTGGACGAGATCGCCGGTGCCATCGGCACCATGCGCGCCCGCATGCTGGCGGTGGAAGCGCCGGCCGATGCGGTGGATATCGTCGGCACCGGCGGCGACAATGTCGGCACCTACAACATCTCCACCTGCTCGGCTTTCGTGGTGGCGGCCAGCGGCGTGCCGGTGGCCAAGCACGGCAACCGCGCGCTTTCCTCCAAGTCCGGCGCGGCCGATGTGCTGATGGCGCTGGGCGTGGCCATCGACCTGCCGCCGGCGCGCATCGCTACGGCGATCCGTGAAGCCGGCGTGGGCTTCATGTTCGCCCCCGCCCACCATTCGGCCATGAAGCATGTCGGTCCGGCGCGGGTGGAACTCGGCACGCGCACCATCTTCAATCTGGTCGGCCCGCTCTCCAACCCCGCCAGCGTGCGCCGCCAGCTCGTCGGCGTCTATGACCGCCGCTGGATCGAGCCGGTTGCAACCGTGCTGGCCGCCACCGGCTCGGTGCGGGCATGGGTGGTGCACGGCAGCGACGGGCTGGACGAGATGACCGTCACCGGCCCCACCTTTATCGCCTCGCTTGAAAACGGCAACGTCTCCACATTCGAAGTCTCGCCGGAGGAGGTGGGGCTGTCGCGCTGGCCGCTGGAGGCGCTGAAGGGCGGCGACGCCGCTGCCAACGCGGTGGCGCTGCGGGCCGTGCTGGATGGCGCGCCCGGCGCCTACCGCGATATCGTGCGGCTCAACGCCGGCGGCGCGCTGCTGGTTGCCGGCCGCGTGGCAAGCCTTGCGGAAGGCGTTGCGCTGGCCGGCGAACTGATCGATTCCGGCGCCGCGCGCGAGCGGCTCGATGCCCTCGTGGCCCTGACCAACCGCCCGGCTGCGGAGGCCTGACCGACCATGACCGTTGCAACGCCCCCGGCCGCCGAAGGCAAGGTGGACATTCTCGCCCGCATCGAGGCCTATAAGCGCACCGAGATCGCCGCCGCCCGCGCGGCGGTGCCGCAGGAGGAGGCCGAGCGCCTCGCCCGCGCGCAGCTTCCCGCCCGCGGGTTCCTGCGGGCGCTGCAGACATCGATTGCCGCCGGGCGCACCGCCCTCATCGCCGAAATCAAGAAGGCGAGCCCCTCCAAGGGCCTGATCCGGCCGGACTTCGATCCCCCGGCGCTGGCGCGCGCCTATGCGGCGGGCGGGGCGAGCTGTCTGTCCGTGCTCACCGACGGACCGTCCTTTCAGGGCCACGACGACTATCTGGTGGCCGCCCGCGCCGCGGTGTCGCTGCCGGTCATCCGCAAGGATTTCCTGTTCGAGACCTATCAGGTCTTCCAGTCCCGGGCTCTGGGGGCCGACTGCATTCTCGTCATCATGGCCGCCCTCGACGACACGGCCGCCGGCGCGCTGACGGAAACCGCCCTCTCGCTCGGCATGGATGTGCTGGTGGAGGTGCACGACGAGGCGGAGCTGGCGCGCGCGCTGAAGCTGCCTTCGCCGATGATCGGCATCAACAACCGTAACCTGCGCACGTTCGAGACCGATCTGGCGACCAGCGAGCGCCTTGCCGCGCTGGTGCCGCCCGACCGGCTGCTGGTGGGCGAATCCGGCATCTTCACGCCCGCCGACGTGGCGCGGCTGGCGAAGGTCGGCATCCGCACCCTGCTGGTCGGCGAAAGCCTGATGCGGCAGGCAGACGTGACGGCGGCCACGCGCCATCTGCTGAGCCTCGACTGATCCCATGGCGCCGACTGATCCCATGAATGACGGTCCGCGCCTGACCCATCTGGACGAGACCGGCGCCGCGCGCATGGTGGACGTTGCGGACAAGGCGGTCACCACCCGTGTGGCGGTGGCCGGCGGCGCGGTGCGCATGGCGGCGGAAACGCTGGCCCTGATCACCGGCGACGGGCTGCCGAAGGGCGATGTCATCGCCACCGCGCGCATCGCCGGCATCATGGCCGCCAAGCGCACCGCCGACCTCGTGCCGCTGTGTCATCCGCTGATGCTGCAGTCGGTGCAGGTGGAGATCGCCGCCGATGCAGCGCTGCCGGGGCTGCGGGTCACGGCCCGCGTCCGGGTCAGCGCCACGACGGGCGTGGAGATGGAGGCCCTGACGGCGGTCACCGTTGCCTGCCTCACCATCTACGACATGGCGAAGGCTGTCGACCGGGCCATGGTGCTGGAGGATATCCGGCTTCTTTCCAAGTCCGGCGGCCGGTCCGGCGACTGGCAGGCCGGACCGGCGGGCGCCTGAAACCGGCGACGGCCGGAGGGCTTTCAGGCCCTTCCGCGCGCGCC
>NZ_DAISHT010000157.1:7434-8709 GCF_036822375.1 Pseudoxanthobacter sp.
ATCTTCCCTTTGCCCCTGTCGGAGCCATGCCGCCATGCCTGAACCCGAGGCAAACGCCCAATCCGGCGCAACTCCCCGGCCCGGTGCCGACAACACCGCCCGTCCGGCCCTGAAGCCGGTTGACGAGGCTCTGGCCCACATTCTGGCCGATGCCGGGCCGCTCGGTGCGGAAACGGTGGCGCTGGAGCACGCGGCCGGCCGGGTTCTGGCCGCCGGCCTGCCGGCCCTGCGCACCCAGCCGCCGTTCGATGCCTCCGCGATGGATGGCTATGCCGTGCGGGCGGCCGATGCGGTGCCCGGCGCGCGGCTGCGGCGCATCGGCGAGGCCGCCGCCGGCCGCGCCTTCGCCGGCCGCGTCGGACCGGGCGAAGCGGTGCGGATCTTCACCGGGGCACCGGTGCCCGATGGCGCCGATGCCATTCTCATTCAGGAAAATACCCGCCCCGCCGCCGGCAACGCCATCGAGGCGACGGAGGCCGCAACGGCCGGCCGCCACATCCGCCGCGCCGGCCAGGATTTCCGCGCCGGCGAAATCGCCCTGCCCGCCGGCCTGCGGCTGGATTTCCGCGCCCTCGCGCTTGCGGCGGCGATGAACCACGCGCACCTGCCCGTCACACGCCGGCCGAAGGTGGCGATCCTGTCGACCGGCGACGAACTCGTGCCGCCGGGCGGCGCACCGGGGCCGGATCAGATCGTCGCCTCCAACCACATCGGCATCGCCGCTCTGGCGGAAGCGCACGGCGGCGAGGCAGTGCAGCTGGGCATCGCCGGCGACGATGTTGACGCCATCTCCGCCCGCGTCGGCCATGCCGTAGCGGCGGGCGCGGATATCATCGTCACCCTCGGCGGTGCCTCGGTCGGCGATCACGATCTCGTCGCCCCGGCCCTGAAGGCGGCGGGCGTCAGCCTCGATTTCTGGAAGATCGCCATGCGGCCGGGCAAGCCGGTCATGTTCGGCCGGCTCGGTGCAACGCGCGTGCTCGGCCTGCCGGGCAACCCGGTTTCCAGCCTTGTCGTGGGCGCAGTGCTGCTGGCGCCGCTGGTGCGTGCCCTTGCCGGCCGTGGCGAGCCGACAGCGGTTGAAGGCGGCCGGCTGGATGTGGCGCTGAAGGCCAATGACATGCGCCGCGATTACCTGCGCGCCTGCATCCGCCGCGACGAAGACGGCATGGCGTGGCTGACGCCGCTGCCGGTGCAGGATTCGGCCATGCTGTCGGCCTTCGCGCGCGCCGATGCGCTGCTGATCCGCGAGGTGTTCGCCCCGGCTGCGGAGGC
>NZ_DAISHT010000158.1:0-1953 GCF_036822375.1 Pseudoxanthobacter sp.
TCCGCATGATCAATCAGGATGTGATCGACCTCTATAACCGCGTGCCGGTCGGCACTAAGGTCGTCGTGCTGCTCTGACGGGCGGCACCGGCAGGCAAACGGGGCCGGGCGCCGCAGACAGGCGGCCCGGCCCTTTCCGTTTCCGCCCCGGCCGTTCGTTCAGCCCGGCCTCAGTCCGCCAGCGGCGGCGGTGCCTCGCCGCGGCCGCGCAGCGGCCTTTCGGCCATGGCCAGCAGGAAGGCGAAGGCCAGCACGAAGCCCGCCGCGGCCGCCGCGAACACATGCGGGAAGGCGGCCATGAGTTCGCCGCTGCTCAGCCCCGCTGCACCGGCGCCCTCGCCATGGCGGCCGGCGAGCGCGCCGGCGCCGGTATCGGCCAGCACCACCGCGCCGAAGGCCGCCACGATCAGCGCGCCGCCGAGCTGGCGGAAGAAATTCATCACTCCCGTTGCGGTGCCGATGTGGTGCATTTCCACCGCATTCTGAATGGCGACGGTGGTGACCGGCAGCAGCGTGCCAAGCCCGGCGCCGATCAGGCCGGAGATGGCGCACACCATCCACAGCGGCATCGTGGCGGCGCCGAGCGCGAGGGAGACGGTTGCGGCAACGGCCACCGTCATGCCGGCGATCGGCACGCGCTTGTAGTGCTTCAGGGCGCTCATGGCGCGTCCGCCGATGGTGGCGCCGACGACGGTGCAGATCATCAGTGGCAGCACGGCAAGGCCGGAGGCCGAGGACGACAGCCCGAGCCCGACCTCGAAATAGATCGGCAGGTAGATGCTGAGGCCGATGAAGGTGCCCATGCCGAAGCAGGCCGCCGCGGTGCCGGTCAGCACCACACCGTTCTTCAGGATCGCCACGGGAATGAGCGGCTCCTCGGCCATGGCCACGCGCACCGCGAACAGCAGCCACAGCGCCGCCGAAGCGGCGAAGATGCCGAGCACCGGCGGCGCGCTCCACGGCATGCGCACGCCGCCCCAGCTGAGGCCGAGCATGACGGTGACCGTGGCGCCCGCCATCAGCACCGCGCCGGTCAGGTCCAGCCGGTGGGGCCGGTCGTTACGCGGCAGGCGCTTCAGCGCCCGCCCGGCGATGAGATAGGCGGCAATGCCCAGCGGCAGGTTGATCCAGAAGATCATCGACCAGTGCAGGTGCTCGGCGAAGAAGCCGCCCAGCACCGGGCCGGCGAGACTGGAGGACATGAACACACTGGCGATCCACACCTGATAGCGCGCGCGCTCGCGCGGCGGCAGCATGTCGGCAATGATGGTCTGGCCGAGCGAGATCAGCCCGCCGCCGCCGAGGCCCTGAAGGCCGCGCGCCAGAATCAGCACCAGCATGGAAGGTGCCAGCGCGCAGGCCACCGAACCGGCCACGAAGGTGACGATGGCGATGAGCAGCGCCACCCGGCGGCCGTGGATGTCGCTGAACTTGCCATAGAGCGGCGTCACCGCCGTGGCCGCCAGCAGATAGGCGGTGACCACCCACGGCATGTCGTCGACATCGCCCAGCTCGCGCCCCATGGTCGGCAGCGCCGTGGCGATGATGGTCTGGTCGAGGGCCCCCAGCAGCATTGCCAGCAGAATGCCGATGAGGATGGAGCGGATGTCCCCGGTCGACAGCACGGGGTGCTGCTGGACGGCGGGTGCATCGGACGCGGCAGGCCGGGCCATCCGGTGGCCTCCTTGAACTCGGTACGAAGAACGCAAGAGCGGGGCCGCGGCCCGGCCGGTTACGGCGGCAGCGGAACGGCCTGCGACATCGCAGAAAACCGGGGCAGCAACAGGGCCGCGGGCAGACCCGCGGCAGACACGGTCGGAGGCGCGGGCCGGGAGCGCGCAGGGATCGGGCCGGGATCGGGCAGGGCGGAGACCGGACCGGAGAGCCGGGATTTGGCGGGAACGGGATAGGGCCGGAGGGGGGAAGGGCGGGGTGGGATAGGGTGGAAACGGGA
>NZ_DAISHT010000158.1:2053-4070 GCF_036822375.1 Pseudoxanthobacter sp.
GAACGGGATAGGGCCGGAGGGGGGAAGGGCGGGGTGGGATAGGGTGGAAACGGGATGGGGCGGAAACACGGCCGGCCCGTTGCGCCCGGCCCCGCGCTGCCGCAGGGAACCGGGCGGCGGAAGCGAGCCGGGCGGAAGCGAGCCGGCGCGAACGACCACCGGCCCGCGACAGGGTGCGGGCAGACGGCGTATGATCGTCTTTCGACGATCATCTATAGCCTGCCGGACGCCCGGCGCGCAATCCGCCCGGACCGGAAATCGCAGAGGCCCGGATGGAGCCCCCCCGAATCCGGCTGTCCCTGAATCCGCGGACGGGCTGTTCCGGCCTTACATGTTGGGATAGGTCGGCCCGCCGCCGCCTTCCGGCGTCGTCCAGGTGATGTTGCGCGACGGATCCTTGATATCGCACGTTTTGCAGTGGACGCAGTTCTGGGCGTTGATCACGAAGCGCGGCGCGGTTTTCGCAGCCTCGTCGCCATAGACGATTTCATAGACGCCGGCCGGGCAGTAAAGCTGCGCCGGCTCGCCATAAACCGGCAGGTTCCGGACCACCGGCAGCGACGGGTCGGCGAGGCGCAGGTGAACCGGCTGGTCTTCCTCGTGGTTGGTGCTGGACAGGAACACCGACGACAGCCGGTCGAAGGTCAGCACGCCATCCGGCTTCGGATAGGTCTTGCGGGCGCCCGGCGGCAGGTCGGCGAGCGGCACCAGCGTGTCGCTGTCGGGCTTGCCGTGCTTCAGCGTGCCGAACAGGGAAAGCCCGAGCAGGCTGTTGGTCCACATGTCCAGCCCGCCCAGCGCGATGCCGGCAACGGTGCCGAAGCGCGACCACAACGGCTTGACGTTGCGCACCGGCCTGAGGTCGCGGCCGATGGCGGAGGTGCGCCAGCCGGCTTCATAGGCGCTCAGTTCATCGCCGCGCCGGTCTTCCGCCACCGCCGCGAAGGCGGCTTCCGCCGCCTGCATGCCGGACAGGATGGCATTGTGGCTGCCCTTGATGCGCGCCACGTTGACGAAACCGGCCGCGCAGCCGATCAGCGCACCGCCGGGGAAGGTGAGTCTGGGCACCGACTGGAACCCGCCCTCGGTGATGGCGCGAGCGCCGTAGGCGATGCGCTTGCCGCCGGCGAAGGTGTCGCGGATCAGCGGATGGGTTTTGAAGCGCTGGAATTCCTCGAACGGCGACAGCGTCGGGTTGGAATAGTTGAGGTGGACGACGAAGCCGACCGAGACCAGCCCGTCGCCGAAATGATAGAGGAACGAGCCGCCGCCGGTGCCGTTGTCGAGCGGCCAGCCGAAGGAGTGCTGCACCAGACCGGGGCGGAACCGGTCCGGCGCCACCTGCCAGAGTTCCTTCAGGCCAAGGCCGAATTTCTGCGGTTCGCGGCCCTCGCCAAGGCCGAAAAGCGCGATCGCCTGTCTGGAAAGCGAGCCGCGCGCGCCTTCCGCCAGCAGCGTGTAGCGGCCGCGCAGTTCCATGCCCGGCGCGAAATCTGCCTTCGGTTTGCCGTCGCGCCCCACGCCCATGTCGCCGGTGACGATGCCGGTCACCCGGCCCTCCCCGTCGCGCAGCAGCGCGGCCGCGGGAAAGCCCGGATAGATCTCCACGCCCAGCGCCTCCGCCTTTGCCGCCAGATAGCGGCAGACGGTGCCGAGCGAGCCGATGAAGTTGCCGTGATTGCTCATGAACGGCGGCATCAGCGCATTGGGCAGCCGCGTGGCGCCGCCGGCGTGCAGCCAGTAGAAGCGGTCGTCGGTGACCTCGGTGGTGAGCGGCCGGTCCTCGTCCTGCCGCCAGTCCGGCAGCAGCGCATCGAGGCCGACAGGGTCGATGACGGCGCCGGAGAGGATGTGGGCGCCGACCTCGGAGCCCTTCTCCACCACCACCACGGCGATGTCGCGGCCGGCCGCGGCGGCCAGTTCCTTCAGGCGGATGGCGGCGGCAAGCCCGGCCGGCCCGGCCCCGACAATCACCACGTCATAATCCGCGCTTTCGCGCTCGATCTCGCCCGTCATC
>NZ_DAISHT010000158.1:4170-8700 GCF_036822375.1 Pseudoxanthobacter sp.
ATCTCGCCCGTCATCGCCATGAATCTTTGTCTGGCAGCCGGCGAGCCGGCTGCATCCGCGGTTCTGGACTTTTTCTTATCAGAAAACGGCCGGCCGTCACCGGCCGCCGGCGCCCTTTTCGCCGGCCGCCGGCGTCCTTTGCCGGTCGTCGCCGGCAGCGTCGGCCGGGAGGACGGGCTGCGGGCGGGCGGGCTGCGGATGGGCGAGGGGGTGGTGCTCCTGCACCAGTTCGGTCAGCCGGGTATCCAGCACGTGGGTGTAGATCTCGGTGGTGGCGATGTCGGCATGGCCGAGCAGGGCCTGCACGATGCGCAGATCGGCGCCGCCGGCCAGCAGGTGGCTGGCGAAGGCATGGCGCAGCACGTGGGGAGAGACCTTTTCCGGCGGCAGGCCGGCGGCGACCGCCACCCATTTCAGGTCGCGGCCGAAGCTCTGCCGGGTCAGGTGGCCGCTTTCCGAATCGGCCGGGAACAGGAACTTGCCATCCCCGCGCTCCAGCCCGTCCCTGAGCGCCACATAGACCGCGATGGCGGCCCGGGCGCGGTCGCTGAGGGGCACGATGCGTTCCTTGTTGCCCTTGCCGCGCACGGTCATGACGCGCAGGCCCGGCCGGGCGGCAGAGGCCGGCAGCCCGACCAGTTCGGTCACGCGCAGGCCGGTGGCATAGGCGATCTCGATCAGCGCCACCAGCCGCGCCGCCGCCATGCGCCTGACCGGCGAAAGCTCCGTCCGCCCGGCCTCGCGCGCGGCGACGGTGAGCATGGCCACCACCTCTTCCGCCGACAGCACCTTGGGCAGGGCGCGCCGCTTCTTCGGCGCCTCCGCCAGACCGGTCGGATCGTCCGGCCGCACGCCCTCGCCATAGAGAAAGCGGTGAAAGCGGCGCAGGGCGGAAAGCCGGCGCGCCTGCGTGGTGGCGGCCAGTTCCTGCGCCTTCAGGCCGGCGAGATAGGCGGAAAGATCGTCCTGCCCGGCCTCGTTCAGGGCCTTGTCGCGGGCGGCGAGGAAGGCGCCGAAATCTTCCAGATCGCGGCGATAGGCGGCGAGCGTGTTGGCGGCGGCGCCGCGCTCCACGCTCATCATCTCCAGAAAGGCTTCCAGATGGTGCGCACCGCGCATCGGGCTGTCGTTCCTGTCCTGTCCCGTCCCGTCTTGCCGTTGCTGTCCCGGCCGTTCCGCAGGCGGGGCGCATCATCGCCGATGGGGCGGCGGCTTTCCAGCCCCGGCCCGGCGCGCCGGGGGTCAGCGGGCGGGCGTGATGGTGATGCCGGCGTGCGGGCCGATAGCGCGCACTTCCACCTGCCGGGCGCCGGCAAGGGGCAGCACCACGCCTTCGGCATCGGTGATCGAATAGACCGTGCCGTCGACGCGCACCCGGAACGGAGCATCGGCGGTGATGACGGCCTGTCCGCCGGCACCGAGGGCGCCCTGAATGTCCACGCTCTGCCAGACCGGGCTGCCGGCGACGGAAACCGGGCTGCCGGCGACGGAAACCGGGTGGCCGGCGGGGCGCCCGGTCAGCCACAGCCAGCCGCCGATCAGGGCGCCGATGCCGAGCACCCCCACCAGAAGGGTCGCGCCGAGGCCGCCGCGCCGCCGGGATGCGGCCGGCCGCGGCTCGTCCGGCGGCAGCAGCACGTCGTCCGCGTCCTGTGCCGGAAAGGGGGCGACGCTGCGGCCCATATGGCGCCCGATGGCATCGAGCGAGGCGGCGGCGGGAAAACCCGGTCCGCCCGCTCCGGGGGGCGGCACGGCCGGCCCCGCAGGGTCGGCAGCGGGTGTCTCCGGCGCGCCCGGGGCCGGGACGGCGGGCTTCAGGAAGAAGCCCGGCTGCGGCGGCAGAACCGGTTCATCGGCGGCATTGCCCGGGCGGGCGAAGCGGCGGTGCTCCGGCGGCACCGGGCGCGGCTCCTGCGGCGGTGCGGCCGCGGCAACGCGGGGGGCGGCCGGCGGCGCACTCTGGTGCAGCACCCGCGGTTCCGGGGCCGCGGGGGCCGGCGTGGCGCGCGGCAGCAGCGCGGCGGCCGGCCGGCCGGGGGCGGGCAGATCGGCGGCCGGCCGGCCCGGTGTGGGCAGATCGCGGGAGAGCGGGCCTCGTGAGAGCGGGTCTTGTGAAAGCAGACCCTGTGAGAGCGGGTCCTGCTGTCCCCTGTCCGGCGCGGGCAGATCGCGTGCCCGCGGGGGCGGGGCGGCGGCCGGCTCCGGCGCGGCGGGGTCGAGGTCGTCGGTGTCCGGCATCGCCGGGCGCTGCGGGGCCGGGCGCGCGGGCAGCGGCACGGCGGAATCGACGGCGCCGCAATGCGGGCACCGGCGCGGTGCGGTGAACAGCAACTCGCCGCATTCGCTGCAGCGATAGCCCGGCGTATGACCGCGGGTCTGCTGGGGGAATGTGTCGGCCATGGCGCCAGCCTCCTGATGGCGGCCGGCAGCCCGGGGGCTGCCGTTCTGCGGAATGGTACCGCCGCCGGGCGGAAGGGAAGGGGCCGGCGCCGCAGGGGCGGCCGGCATCGTTCGGGTCCGTTTAGCGGGCGGCCGTGGCGAGAATTGGACCCCCGGCCGCTGTCGCAGCCTGCGGCGTCAGACCGCGGCCGGTGCCGGCGCCGGGCCGGCGGCTGCGGCCTCGCCGTCCGCACCGGGCATCCGGGCACGGCCGGCGACGCTCGCCCGCGCCAGCACCACCACGGGAACGAGCCCCGCGGCGACGATCGCCAGCGCCGCCAGCGCGCCGTTCTCGAAGCGCTCCTGCGAGGCGGCGTTGAACACCACGGTCGCCAGCGTTTCGAAGTTGAACGGGCGCAGCAGCACCGTCGCCGGCAGCTCCTTCATGGCCTCGACGAACACGATCAGCCCGGCGGTTGCCAGCGAGGGGCGCAGCAGCGGCACCAGCACATCGCGCAGCGCACCGCCGGCCGTGCGGCCGAGGGTGCGGGCGGCCATGTCGAGATGCGGCGACAGCCGGCCGAGCCCGGTTTCCAGCGTGCCGGCGGAAACCGCCAGAAAGCGCACGCAATAGGCATAGACCAGCCCGGCCCCGGAGCCGGCCAGCACCAGACCGGCGGCAAGGCCGAACTGATCGCGCAGGAAGCGGGCCAGCATGGCATCGAGCCCGCTGAGCGGCAGCAGGATGCCGACTGCCAGCACCGTGCCCGGCATGGCATAGCCGATGGAGGCGAGGGCGGCGGCCAGCCGCATCACCCGCCCGGCCCGCAGCCGCAGCGCATAGGCGATGGCCGCCCCGGCGGCAACCGTCAGCACGGCGGCCACCGCGGCGAGGCCGAGGGAATGCAGGGCCGCCGCGGCAAGGGCCGGATCGGCGGCCTGATCGAGCCGCCGCAGCGCCGCCCGCACCAGCACCGCGGCCGGCAGCACGAAGCCCAGCAGCACCGGCAGGGCACACAGGCCCGCCACCAGCAGGCCGCGGCGGGGCGGCAGCGGGCGCGGCACCACCGCGGCATTGCGGATGCCGGCGTGGAAGCGCTGGCGCCGCCGGGCGATGCGTTCCACCGCCACCAGCGCGAACATCGCCGCCAGCATGGTGACGGCGATCTGCGCCGCGCCGGGCAGCGAACCGCGGTTCAGCCAGGTGTCGTAGACGGAGACCGTCAGGGTGCGCACGCCCAGATATTGCACCGCGCCGATATCGTTGACGGTTTCCATCAGCGCCAGCGAGATGCCCACCGCCACCGCCGGGCGGGCCAGCGGCAGCGCGACCGTCAGGAACAGCCGCAGCGGTCCCGCTCCCAGCGTGCGCGCCACCTCCAGCGCCGCCGACGACTGCATGAGAAAACTCGCCCGCGCGCTCAGATAGACATAGGGGTAGAGCACGAAACTCATCACGGCCACCGCCCCGCCGAGCGAGCGGATATCCGGCAGCATGCGGCCGCTCAGGCCCGTGACGGCGCGCAGCGCCATCTGCGCCGGGCCGGAATAGTCGAACACCTCCACCGCGGCGAAAGCGACGATGTAGGTCGGCACCGCCAGTGGCAGCAGCAGCGCCCAGTCCAGCACCCGGCTGCCGGGAAAGCGATACATGGTCACCGCCCATGCAGCGCCGACGCCGATGATGCCGGTCAGCACGCCGACGCCGGCCATCAGCAGCGCCGTGGCCCCGACCGCCCGCGGCAGCACGCTCGATGCCAGATGCGACCAGACATCGCCGGAGGGCTGCATGGCCAGCCACAACAGCGCGATGAGCGGCGCCAGTGCCGCGGCCGCGAGCCCGGCGACGGCCAGCCTCCAGCCCCGGTCGCGCCGCCGCCGGGCCGGGGCCGCGGGGGCCGGGCGCGGCGTGGCGGCAGAACCTGCAGCGGAGAGGGGAGCCGGAGCGGAGGGGGGCGCAGGGGCCAAGGCGAATTCTCCCTGCCGGCCACAGCGGCCGGGCCGCACAGGATGACGGAACCACGGGAACGGAACGGAGCGGTTCGTCCGGCTTAGGCGCGCGGCCCCGGCAAAGTCAATCGCGGCCTGCCGGCGGCGACCGGAAAAGACATCCGGCCCCGCGGCCCCCCGGGGTCTCGTCGTGCGGTTCCT
>NZ_DAISHT010000159.1:0-8615 GCF_036822375.1 Pseudoxanthobacter sp.
TCACCAGCCACCTGCCGCACCTCATCGCCTACAACATCGTGCGCACCGCCGCCGATGTGGAGAAGGTCACGCAGTCCGAGGTCATCAAGTTCTCGGCCGGCGGCTTCCGCGACTTTACCCGCATCGCCGCCTCCGACCCCACGATGTGGCGCGACGTCTTCCTCAACAACAAGGATGCCGTGCTGGAGGCCCTCGGGCGCTTTTCCGAGGATCTGGCCGCGCTGCAGCGCGCCATCCGCTGGGGCGACGGGGAGACGCTGTTCAGCCTCTTCACCCGTACCCGCGCCATCCGCCGCTCGATCATCGATGTCGGGCAGGATACCAACGCCCCGGATTTCGGCCGCGGCAAAGGCCCCACCGCGCCCTGAGCGTCAGGGGCCGACGGGAATGGGCGGCAGCCGCCCGACCGGGATGAAGCCGATGAAGGCGCGGCTGGCGCGCAGCGCCACCGTCAGCCCGGACGCCGGGCGACCGCCCACCTGCGTCGGCTGGCCCAGCATCGCAACCGCCGTCGCGATCGGATCGCCAAGGCCCTGAAGCCCCGGTGCCAGACCGCCGATGACGCCGGCCAGCGCCTTCGGATCCACCAGCCGCACGTCGAGGCTGCCGTCGAGCAGGCCGTCCGGCCGCAGGCTGAGGTCGCCCTCAGCCTCGATGGCAGCCGGGCCGGAGCGCAGCGACAGCCGCGTCAGCTTCAGCGGCAGGCCCTGCGGCGGCACCTGAAGGCCCTGGCCCGCCAGCGTGCGGCCATTGTCATCCACCGCAACGATCAGGCTGACATCGAGCGGCGGCGTGCCAGGCTCGCCGTGGCCGCCGGTGATCGTCAGGGCGGCGGTGCTTGCGCCTGCTCCTTCTTCCTGCCCGACCACCAGTTCCACCAGATCGGCGGTGATGAGCGGCAGGCCGAGCGCCGTCACGCCGGGCTTGTCGATGGTGATCGCGCCCTGCCGCAGGCCGGTGCCGGAGAAATGCAGGCTGAGGCGACCATGCTGCCACGCCGCGCTGAGCAGCGGCGCCCCCGCCTCGCCCGCCTCCAGCGGGCCGGTGATATCGGCCGTCACCGCCTGCGGGTTGTCGAGCCGGGCGGAAGCCGTGATGGCGCCGAGGCTGATCTGCGGCAGGCCCGGCGCGGCGATGACGCCCTCGCTGCAGGTCAGCACCAGATGGAAGGGATAGCCGGAGATGACGCGGTCGCGGCAGACAAGCTCGGCCCGCCCGCCCTCCGCGGGCGTCTTGCCCGCCTCGCTGATCGCCCGCTCCAGCGTTTCGGCGGCCTGCCACCAGTAGAGCGACCAGCCGCCGGCCAGCAGCACGACGACGGCGACGAGGCCGGCGACCAGCCGGTAACGCGGCCGGGCCGGCCGCGCGGCGGCCGGCGGAAGCGTCGGTTCGGGAGGCGGCAACTGGCTCATCGGCATTTCCTCGTCTCGGCCGGGACCGCCCATTGTGTGGCAAAACAAGGCAACCATCGGGCACGGCCGGCTTTCCATGGCCCGAACGACAAACCCCGCCGTTTCTGGCAAACGGCGGGGTCTGGCAGGGCGGGCGGGCGAACCGGGAAAACCCGGTCCGTCATTCGTTGAAGAGATCGAAGGCGCGGGCGAACGCCGACTTGTTGCCCTTGTTGTCCGCCTGCTTCGGCGCCGAATCGAGCACCAGCGGCGCCGGCGTGGCGGGCGAGGACACCGAGGGACGCGGCGCGGCCGAGGTGACGGCGACGCTTTCGCCCGCAGCCACCGTCGGCTTCACCGCCGGATCCGCGGCCGGGCTCTGGGCGGTGGAGCGCAGTCCGCCGGAAGTGTCGGCGGATGCCGCAACCGCCGAGGGCGGGGGCACGGCAGCACCGGCCGGGACCGGCGGCACGACCACCGCCGACGGCGCGGTCGCCGCAGGCACGGACGCCGGAACCGGCGCGGAAGCAGCCACGGCGGGCTGAACCGCCGGAGCGGAAACGGCAGCGACCGGCGGCGCGGTCACGGCCTTCGCCACCGGCGCGGCAGCGGCCTGAACCGGGCGGACGGCGGCACCCGGCAGGGGGCGCGGCTCGGGCAGGACGCCAGCCGAAAGACCGGCCGGCAGCGCGGCGGGCGAAGGCACGATCTCGCCGGCGGACGCCACCTGCACATCGGCGGCGGCCGGCGGAGCGGCCTCCGGCGCCGAGGCGGGCACGGCATCCGCGTTCTTGCGGCCGAACAGGCCGTCAAACCAGCCGCGCAGCAGCGACGTTCCGCCTGCAGATGCCGTGCGCACCGGCTCGGCAACCGCCGGCGCGGCGACAAGCTCTGTGCCCGGACGGGGCACCGGCAGGCCCGCACCGACAGGCCCTGCGACCGGAGCCGCCGGAGAGGCGGACACAGGCGTGGCAGAGGCGACGGCGACGGTTTCGGTCGCAGCGGCGGCGGCCGGGGCCGGGGCGATAATGCCGGCTTCCGCCACGCGCGGACGGACGATGGCGCCATCGGAATTGTTGCCGGCCAGACGCACCTCGGCCGGCTGCGCCGGGGCGGCAGGCGCCGCTTCACCGGTTGCAACGCCGGCGGCGGCGACAGCCGCAACGGCGGGAACCGCCGGTGCGACAGCCGGCTGGACCGTGGCGGCCGGCTGGGTGGCGGCGGCAGCGCCCGGAACCGGGCCGGACGTGATGACCTGCGCCACCTCGATGCCGGGAGGCGCGGAGAAGCTGGTGGCATAGACCGGCGGCGACGTGCCTTCGGCGGCCGCGATCATCACGGCGGTGCCGCCACCGTCGACCGAGCGGCGGTTGGCAAGCTGCGGCACCGAAGCGGTGGGGCTGCGCACCTTGCCCTTGGCCGTGGCCAGCAGGACACGGCGGGCACGGTCGGCCTCACGCTCGCGCTCGGAGCGCATCTTCGGCAGGAGCTCCGCCACGCGGGCCTGGTCGCGCTTCTGCTTGGAGGCAACCGCCATCGCCAGATCCGGCGCGGTCACGAGCTGCGGGCAGGCCGCCGCCGGCGACAGCGCCGCACCGTTCGCCGCCTTCGTATCGAACACATATTTGCGGCCGCACACATCCACCTTCGGCACCTGGCGGGTGACCTCGAAGTGGTCGTAGCCTTCCTTCAGCATCGCCCAGAACGGCGTGTTCGGGTTGTCGTAGTGCCGGGCGACGTTCTCCGGCGTCATGCGGAAGGGATAGGCCTGAAACTGGAATGCCTTCTGCCCGCCGGCGAAGGAATCGCGCGCCAGAGCGTAGATCTGCTCGATCTGGCCGTCCGTCATGGCATAGCAGCCGCGCGACGAGCAGGCGCCATGCACCATCAGGTTGGTGCCGTACCGGCCGAGAGAGCGGTCGTAAGCGTTGGGAAAGCCGATGTTGAATGCCAGATGATAGCTGGAATTGGGGTTCATCAGCCCCGGCGTGATCATGTAGAAGCCTTCCGGCGCCTGCCGGTCGCCTTCCGTGACCTTGGGGCCGAGATTGCCCGACCAGCGGCAGATGTCGAAGGTTTCAAGCAGGGCATAGCGGCCGTCGCGGGTCTGCTTCCAGACCTCCAGCTTCGACTCCTCCTTGAACAGCCGCACCATGATCGGCGCGTTCTTGTCCATGTTGAGGGTCTGCATGCGCGCGGACAGAACCGGGCTCACCGGCGCGCGCGTCTTCTGAGCGCCGGCGGTGGACTTGGTATAGGGCGAGACCTGCACGACCTCGTCAGCCTGACAGCCGGCCAGCACCAGCGCCGTCGCCATGGCAGCCGCGCGCATCGCGCGGCCGAGAACCGAGCCGTCACGCCCGGACGACGCCTTGCGCGCACGGACTGCGCGGGCGCCGGAAAGGGGCTCGCCGGAAAGAGGCTCGCCAGTGGGCTTGCAGGACATCAGATCGGCCGACATCACGTTCGCTACACGCTCCGAAACGGGCCGGAGGCCCAACCGCATCCGCCTCTGGCAACCGGCCAGACGCAACCATGCCCGCGCAGGCTAGGCCTGCAATGGTTACCAGCCGGTGAGTCGATCCGCCGCAGCCATCCGGCGCCGGTTCCGGTGCCAAACGGAACCCGCCCGGCCTGCCGGCAGACCTGCCTCAGGCGCATTTTCGGGGAAGGAAGGAAACGCAACGCCCTCGCATCGCCCTGCGCGTGCACCGGGAGATGCGCACGCGCGCGGCACGAGCGCACGGCCGCCCCCATGAGGCGACAGCCGGCACACACCCGCAGCGCGATGTTGCCCGATCGCGACGCGCCGCGCAACACGCACCCGGCGCGAATCGCGCCGCCACGCCTCAGAGGGTGCGGCCGATCGCCAGGAATTTCTCGCGGCGCATGCGGCGGATGTTGTCCGCATCGAAGCCGCCGAGTTCGTCCAGCGCGCGGGCAATCGCCTCGCCCACCTTCTGGAACACCGCCTGCGGCTTGCGGTGGGCGCCGCCGAGCGGCTCGGGAATGATCTCGTCGACAACGCCGAGGCGGGCGAGATCGTCGGCGGTGATCTTCATGTTGGTGGCGGCATCCTGCGCGCGGGCCGAATCGCGCCACAGGATCGAGGCCGCGCCTTCCGGCGAGATGACGCTGTAAATCGCATATTGCAGCATCATCACGCGGTTGGCGGTGGCCAGCGCGATGGCCCCGCCCGAACCGCCCTCGCCGATGATGACGGAGACGTTGGGCACACCGACCTTGAGGCACATTTCCGTCGAGCGGGCAATGGCTTCCGCCTGCCCGCGCTCTTCGGCGCCGATGCCGGGATAGGCGCCGGCGGTATCGACCAGCGTGATCACCGGCAGGCCGAAACGGTCGGCCAGTTCCATGATGCGCACGGCCTTGCGATAGCCCTCCGGCCGCGCCATGCCGAAATTGTGGCGGATGCGGCTCTGGGTATCGTGGCCCTTCTCCTGCGCCAGCAGGGCGACCGCGCGGCCGCGGAAACGGCCGAGGCCGGCGATGACGGCTTCATCCTCGCCGAAGCAGCGGTCGCCGGCCAGCGGCGTGAACTCGGTGATGAGCGCGTTCACATAATCGACCGCATGGGGGCGGTCGGGGTGGCGGGCGACCAGCGTCTTCTGCCAGGGCGTCAGCTTGCCGTAGATGTCCTGCAGGGCCTGTGCGGCCTTGGATTCGAGGCGGGCGATCTCGTCGGCCACGTCCACGGCCTCGCCGTTGGCTGCCAGAGCCCGAAGTTCCTGAACCTTGCCTTCAAGATCTGCAACCGGCTTCTCGAAATCCAGATAGCTGCGCATTCTGCCGTCCATGGCTGGCGGATGGGTCTGTCGTTGCCCGCGCCTCATCCCAAAGGATTAAGGGGGCCGGCCGCCTTGAGCGTGGAGTAGTGGCAATCTAAAAGTCGCCCTGTCAAGACCGCGCAAAGCGCCGCAGGGCCGTGGCCGGCCCCGCGCGCGCCGGTCGCACAGCGCCAATCGGAGCCACGATGCCCGACCGTCTCGTCCTCGCCACCTGGAACGTCAACTCCATCCGCTCGCGGCTCGACCACCTCGCCCGCTTCGTGGCGCTGAAGAATCCCGATGTCGTCTGCCTGCAGGAAACCCGCTGCCCGGATGGCAGTTTTCCCGCCGCAGCCGTGCGCGCCATGGGCTTTCCCCACATGGCGCTCAACAGCCGCAAGGGGCACCACGGCGTTGCCATTCTCTCGCGCCGGCCGCTGAGCGCGGCCGACAGCGCCCAGATCGGCTCCCCGCACGAAGCCCGCCAGCAGCGGGCCAGCGTTGCGTTCGGCGGAGGGCAGATCACCCTCCACAATCTCTATGTGCCGGCCGGCGGCGATGTGCCGGACCCCGCCGTCAACCCCCGCTTCGCCGCCAAGATCGCGTTTCTCGACGGCCTTGAGACATGGTCGCGCACCGCCACGGCCGGGGGCGGGGCGGTGCTGGTGGGCGATCTCAACGTCGCCCCCCTGCCCGACGACGTGTGGTCGCACCGCCAGCTTCTCGATGTGGTCAGCCACACCCCCGGCGAGACCGGCCGCCTCATCGCCGCGCAGGAACAGGGCTGGGTGGACGTGGTGCGCGCGCGCCATCCGGCGCCGGAAAAGCTGTTCACCTGGTGGAGCTACCGCGCCCGCGACTGGGCGGCGAGCAACAAGGGCCGCCGGCTCGACCATGTCTGGACCACGCCGGACGTGGCGGCAAAGGTCTCCGCGATCGAAATCGTCACCGAAACGCGCGGCTGGGAGAAGCCTTCCGACCATGTGCCGGTGGTGATGACCCTGACGGCCTGACCCCCTTCAGGCCGGGCCGGGGCGGGTGATGAGGTCGCCCGCCGCCTCCAGCTTTGCCCGGATGGCGCTGCCCTCACGGGCAAGGCCCGCCATGGCGGCGGCCAGCCGGGCGTGCAGCAGGCGCGCCAGATCGGGATATTCGGTGAGCACGCGGCGGAAGGCATCGCGGCCGATGGCCAGCACCTCGCCGGCCTCCTCCACCGTGGCCGTGCCGGGATAGGGGATATCGGCCAGAAGGGTGCCGAGCGTCAGCAGCGCCCCGGCGCCGGCCCTGATCTCGCGGCCGTGCATCGGCTTCAGCCGCACCCGCCCGGAGGCCACCACGAACGCCCCGGTGGCCGGATCGCCTTCCACGAACAGCACCTCGGTGGCCGCGATCGGCCGCGCGGCGGCACTGAAGGCCACCAGCCGCAGCGCCTCCTCGGAAAAGCCCTGCAGCAGCGGCACGCGGCTGAGGGCGGTCATGTCGGATGCAAGGCTCATGTCGCCCTCCCGCGGGCCGCGGCGGTGTTCAGTCCCCGGCGCGGCCGGAGCGCGGCAGCAGCTTGTAGCCGCCGCCCTCGGTGACGAGCAGTTCGGCGGCGGAGGGATCGCGCTCGATCTTCTGGCGCAGGCGGTAGATATGGGTTTCGAGCGTGTGCGTCGTCACGCCGGAATTATAGCCCCACACTTCATGCAGCAGCACGTCGCGCCCCACCGCCTTCTCACCGGCGCGGTAGAGGAACTTCAGGATCGCGGTTTCCTTCTCCGTCAGCCGCACCTTGGCGCCGCGCTCGTCCACCATGATCTTGGAGGCCGGGCGAAAGGTGAAGCGGCCGATGGAGAAGGTGGCATCCTCGCTCTGTTCGAACTGGCGCAGATGGGCGCGGATGCGGGCCAGCAGCACGGCGAACTTCACCGGCTTGGTAACGTAGTCGTTCGCACCCGATTCGAACCCGAGGATGGTATCGGCCTCGCCGTCCTGCGCCGTCACCACCAGAACCGGCGCACGGAAACCGTCGCGGCGCAGCACGCGGACAGCCTCCCGGCCATCGAGATCGGGCAGTCCCACGTCCATGAGCACAAGATCGATCGCCGTCGTGCGGGACAACTCGATGGCCTCGGTGGCGGTCTCCGCCTGAAGGACGACGAATTCGTCTGTCAGGGTCAGCTGTTCGGCCAGAAGCTGGCGCAGGTCCGGGTCATCGTCGACGATCAGGATCGTGCGGGTCGTCATATCGCGGGCATTCCTCTCGCCTGGCCTGCCCCGGCAACGCAACCGCCGGGGGCCCCCTGTCGCTGCCGCCGGCCTGAAGATCTGGAAGCCCTGAAACTCGCGGACCCGGTGCAAGGCAGCCGCTTCCGGCCAGCAGACAGCCACACGCGGTCCGCACCGCCGGTGCAGCTATTGCCAAACAACCAGTTTTTGAAGTCTGGTTCAACTGCTTCGCACACCATCGGACAGCGGGCGCGCGGACAGCGTGCGCGGGCGCCGGCAAAGCCGCAATCCGGAGAAAGAACCGCCATGCCCGCAGTGCCCGTGCCGGGGCTTTGCCGCCCGCATCTGCCGAAGTCGCGCCGCCGCCGCGCGCCCGCCGTGATCGCCGTTTCCGCCGCGCCGCGCCGGGCCGGCGCACCCGGGCCGGCACGCGGCATCCTGCGTTTCGGCGGGGCGGCGTGGCCATGCGCGCTGGGGCGCAGCGGCATTTCGGCCCGCAAACGCGAGGGCGACGGCGCCACGCCGCGCGCCTCCATGGCGCTGCTGGCCCTGCTGTGGCGGGCCGACCGGATCGCACGCCCGGCCATGGCGCTGCCCACCCGGGCGGCCCGGCCCGGCGACGGCTGGTGCGATGACCCGCGATCCGGCTGCTACAACCGTTTCGTCCACCTGCCATTCGCCGCCTCGCACGAAAACGTGATGCGGGCGGACGGCCTTTATGACATCGTCGGCATTCTCGACTGGAACCTGACACGGCGCGGACGCGGACGGGGCAGCGCGATTTTCTTTCACTGCGCCGGTGGCAGCCTCGAACCGACCGCCGGATGCATCGCCCTGCCGCGCGCGGTGCTGCACCGGCTGATGGGCCGGCTGCCGGCGCGGGTGAAGCTGACGGTCGGGTAAGGGAGCCAGCGGCGGTCGGGACCGGTTTCCGCCCCACTGCCGCCGAACTCGCTGCCTATTGGCCATGAAATGACGGCGCGGGAGCCGCAAAGCGCCTTGACCGGAATGCCGGCCCTGCCCCCCGCCGCACCGATCCATCCTGCCGGCGCCGGCACCCGCCCCGGCACCGGCCCCGAAGGAGCCCGCGCCCGAGCGATGCTGCGCTTTTCCTGTCTCCCCGTCGCGCGCCGGCGCCGGTCCGGCGACCTTGCCCTGTCGCTTGTCGCCGGTGCGGGCCTGATTCTGGCCGGATGCAGCGCGGCGCTGGCGCAATATGGCGCGCCGG
>NZ_DAISHT010000160.1:0-8391 GCF_036822375.1 Pseudoxanthobacter sp.
GCGAAGGCGGCCGGCCAGGGAGGGCGGCAGGGGCATGGTGTTTCTCCCGGTTGTTTTTATGAGGGGCTGTTCGCCGCCCACGGCGCGGGATCGAAACCGGCTCCGTCCATGGCGGCCGGCTCGATCCCGGAGAGGGCAAAGATCTCCGCCACAGGCACCTTCCGGCCCCGGTCCAGCACCACGGCGCGCACGCTGGCCTGCGCCGCCAGCACGCCGGCCTCCGGGCCGGAGGCGATCACGAATCGCTGCGCGATGAACACCGAGTGCTCGTTCCAGCCGGTGATTCGCGTCTCCAGCCGAAAACGGCGGAACGGCCCCAGCGAGCAGCGGTAACGAATTTGTGCATCTGCCAGCACCGGCATCCAGCGCCGGGCGAGAATGGCCCGCGCCAGACCCGCCCGCATCAGAAGGTCGATGCGCCCGAGGTCCATCAACGTGAGGTAGCGGCCGTTATTCATGTGGAAATTCAGGTCCAGATCGGTCGGCCAGACCCGCATGGTCAGGGCCGATACCGCCTCCGGCGCCAGCCGCTGCCGGGATAGAAACGCAGCCATCACCACACGCAGGAAGCGCAGCCACAAATTCATCGGTCTCTCCGTCAGGCTGTTGCCGACGCCCGCCAGCTGGCACCTTATCGGCAATATCCCTCTTGCATCACATTGATGTTTACGTATAGCCTCTTTCGTATTGGTGATAGCAGATCACCGTGCGTCAATCGCCCCTTCAAGAGGGCTGATGGCAATGGGAAGAAACGTGACAGGGGACTTCAGGCAGGGCCTGCGGTGCCAGCGGGATATCGCGGCCGCAGAAGCCATAAAACCAGTATTCGCTGCCGCCGGCCCGCCCGTTCAGGGTGCGCAGGAGCAGGAAAATGGCGACCGCCCGGCGACATTGCCGGCGCTGCTGGACCGCGCGGTGGCGCGGTTCGGCGATCTTCCGGCGATCGACTTCTTCGGCCGCCGCTGGACCTACCGCGAGGTCGGCCGTCTGGTGGAGCGGCTTGCCGGCGGTCTTGCCGCCATCGGCGTGCGCCGGGGCGTGCATGTGGGCCTCTGCCTGCCGAACACGCCCTACTCGGTGCTGTTCTATTTCGCGGTGCTGAAGGCCGGCGGCGTGGTGGTCAACTACAACCCGCTCTACACCGCCCGCGAACTGGAAGCGCAGATCCGCGATTCCCGCACCACCGTGATGGTGGTGATGGATCTGGAGAAAATCTACCGGCCGCTCGCCTCCGTCGCCGCCGGCGCCGGGCTGCAGCATGTGGTGGTCTGCCCCATGGCCGGGGTGCTGCCGGCGGCGAAATCGCTGCTGTTCCGCCTTTTCCGCCGCCGCGAGATCGCCCGCATTCCGGCAGATGGCCTCCACATCCGTTTCGCGGATCTGCTGTCGCGCCCGCCCCTCGGCGCCGCCGCACCGCGCACCGAGGCCTCCGATCTGGCGGTGCTGCAATATACCGGCGGCACCACGGGCGTGCCCAAGGGTGCCATGCTGACCCATGGCAACCTGACCGCCAACATGTGGCAGATCGCGGAGTGTGCCGGGCCGGGCGGGCTGCGCGACGGACAGGAGCGCATTCTCTGCATCCTGCCGCTGTTTCACGTCTTCGCCCTGACGGTTTCCATGAACGTGGCCGTCGCCATCGGCGCGGAAATGATCCTCCTGCCGCAGTTCCGGCTCGAGGAGGTGTTCGCCACCATCCGGCGCAGCCGGCCCACGCTGCTGCCGGCGGTGCCCACCGTCTACGGCGCCATCAACGGCGCGGCCGAGGCGCACGGTGTCGATCTCACCTCCATCCGGCTGTGCATCTCCGGCGGCGCGCCGCTGGCACAGGAAGTGGCGGCCCGGTTCGAGGCGCTGACCGGTTGCCGGCTGGCGGAAGGCTATGGCCTGACGGAATGTTCGCCCGTCGTCACGGTCAACCCGCTGGACGGACGCCCGCGGCGGCCCGGCTCCACGGGGCTGGCACTGCCGGGCACCGTGATCGAGATCCGCGACCCCGACCACCCGGAGCAGATCCTGCCGCAGGGCGAGAAGGGCGAGGTCTGCGTGCGCGGGCCGCAGGTCATGACCGGCTACTGGAACCGGCCGGCCGATACCCGCGCCGTCACCATCGATGGCGCGCTGCGCACCGGCGACATCGGCTATATCGACAAGGACGGCTACCTGTTCCTCGTGGACCGCATCAAGGACCTCATCATCTGCTCGGGCTACAACGTGTATCCGCGCGTGATCGAGGAGGCGCTCTACGAGCACCCGGCGGTGGCGGAAGCCATCGCCATCGGCATCCCGGATGCCTATCGCGGTGAAAGCCCGAAAGTGTTCGCCACCCTGAAGGCGGGCACCAGCCCGACCCCGGCCGAACTCCTCGCGTTCCTCTCCGAACGGCTTTCGAAGATCGAAATGCCGGTCGCGGTGGAAATCCGCGCCTCCCTGCCGAAAACCATGGTGGGCAAGCTCTCCCGCAAGGAACTCGTTGCGGAAGAGAAGGCCCGCGCCGAAGCCGCCGGCGATCCGCCGCCGGCACGCTTGTCAGGACATTGACGCATAGGTTAAGCTATGGCCAGCATTTACAGGTTTGTCTCGCCAAGGCGCCCGATGGCCGAACAGTTTTACACTGTGACCCAGCTTGCCCGCGATCTGGGTATCACGGCCAGAACGGTGCGCTTCTATGACGACAAGGGCCTCGTCAGCCCGAGCCGTGCAGGCAACACCCGGATCTATACCCAGCGCGACCGCGCCCGGCTGATCCTGATCCTGCGTGGCAAGCGCCTCGGCTTCACGCTGCAGGAGATCAAGGAATATCTTGATCTCTACGATCTCGACCGCACCCAGAAAGAACAGCTGCGCATGCTGCTGAAGGGCGTGCGGCTGCGCATCGACCGGTTGGAAGACCAGAGCGAGGCACTGCAGCAGACGCTGGCCGAACTGCGCGAGATCGAGACGCAGGCGGTCACCGCGCTGGCCGGTCTCGACGACAGCCCTAAGCGGCAGGCGGGCTGAACGGCTCCGCCCCGGCGGCCGGCGCCCTAGAGCGGCCGGCTCCAAGACCCTGACCATTCCCGTTTTCCGGCCGGGCGCCACGCCCGTCCGCTCTCAACGCCTTCGCGGTGCGCGCCCGGCGTGCGTCCGCCTCACGAGACAAGACGATCATCCGAAAGGAACCATAATGAACGCGGTCATCGCGGGCTATGTGCGCTCGCCCTTCACTCTGGCCCGCAAGGGCGCTCTCGCGCGGGTGCGGCCGGACGATCTCGCCGCCGCCGTGGTGCGCGAGCTGGTGACGCGCACCGGCGTGAAGCCCGAGGACATCGAGGATATCATCGTCGGCTGCGCCTTTCCCGAAGGCGAGCAGGGCTTCAACGTCGCCCGCCTCATCGGCCTCATCGCCGACCTGCCGCTCAGCGTCGGCGGCCTCACCGTCAACCGCTTCTGCGGTTCGTCGATGCAGTCGGTCCACATCGCCGCCGGGCAGATTCTGCTGGGCGCGGGCGAGGTGTTCATCTGCGCCGGCGTGGAAAGCATGAGCCGCGTGCCGATGATGGGCTTCAACCCGCTGCCGAATCCGGCGCTGGCCGCCCGCAATGCCGGCGCCTACATGGGCATGGGCGACACGGCGGAAAATGTCGCCCGCCGCTGGCAGATCACCCGCGCCGAGCAGGAAGCCTTCGCCGTGCGCAGCCAGACCCGTGCCGCCGCCGCGCAGGCCGCAGGCCGGCTGGCCGGCGAAATCGTGCCGATCCGCATCAACGGCACCACGGTGGACGCCGATGGCTGCATCCGCCCCGACACCACCGCCGAAGGCCTCGCCGCCCTCAGGCCCGCCTTCCAGACCGACGGCTCGGTGACGGCCGGCACCTCCTCGCCCCTCACCGACGGCGCCTCGGCGGTGCTGGTGTGCAGCGAGGACTATGCCGCCCGCAACGGCCTGACGCCGCTGGCGCGCATCGCCTCGGTGGCGGTTGCCGGCTGCGACCCGGAAATCATGGGCATCGGCCCGGTCGCCGCCACGAAGAAGGCGCTGGCGCGCGCCGGCATCGGCATCGATGCCATCGACGTGGTGGAACTGAACGAGGCGTTCGCCAGCCAGGCACTGGCCTGCGCCCGCGATCTGGAAATCCGCGACGAGACGCTGAACATCGACGGCGGCGCCATCGCGCTCGGCCATCCGCTCGGCGCCACCGGTGCGCGCATCGTCGGCAAGGCCGCCGCGCTGCTGGCGCGCGAGGGCGGACGCTATGCGCTGGCCACCCAGTGCATCGGCGGCGGTCAGGGCATCGCCACGGTTCTGGAGCGCATCTGATGAGCGAAATCCGCAAAGTCGCCGTCATCGGCGCCGGCGTCATGGGCGCCGGCATCGCCGCCCATGTCGCCAATGCCGGCATTCCGGTGCTGCTGCTCGATATCGTTCCGCCGGGCGCCGGGAACCGCAACATCGTGGCCGGGACCGCGGTGGAGAAGCTGAAGACGGCCGATCCCGCCCCGTTCATGTCGCCGAAGGCCGCCCGTCTGGTGGAAACCGGCAACATCGAGGACGATCTCGGCCGGCTGGCCGAGGCCGACTGGATCATCGAGGCCGTCGTCGAGCGGCTCGACGTGAAGCAGGCGCTTTATGCGCGCATCGATGCCGTGCGCCGGCCCGGCACCGCCGTTTCCTCCAACACCTCCACCATCGCGCTGGAAAAGCTGACCGCCGGGCTGCCGGACGGTTTCCGCCGCGACTTCCTCGTCACCCACTTCTTCAACCCGCCGCGCTACATGCGCCTGATGGAGCTGGTGACGGGGCCGGAAACCGACACCGCACTCGCCGGCCGCATCGCCGGCTTCGCCGACCGGGTGCTGGGCAAGAGCGTGGTGCGCTGCAAGGACCGCCCCGGCTTCATCGCCAACCGGCTGGGCGTGGCGTGGATCCAGCGCGCCATCGTGGAAGCCATCGACCTCGGCCTGAGCGTGGAAGAGGCCGATGCCGTGATGGGGCGCCCGTTCGGCATTCCGAAAACCGGCGTGTTCGGCCTCGTCGATCTCGTCGGCCTCGACCTGATGCCCCACATCAGCGCCAGCCTGAAGGCCGCGCTGCCGCCGGGCGATGCCTTCCACGCCTCCAACCGCGACCTGCCGCTGATCCGCCGCATGATCGCGGAGGGCTATACCGGCCGCAAGGGCAAGGGCGGGTTCTACCGCCTCAACCGCGCCGGCGGCGGCAAGGTGAAGGAGGCCGTCGATCTTGCCACCGGCGAATACCGCGCGTCCGTGAAGCCGGAGATCGAGGGGCTTGCGCGCGGCGACCTGCGGGCGCTGCTCTCCCGCGAAGACCGGATCGGCCGCTATGCGTTCCGCGTCATGGCGGAAACGCTGACCTACGCCGCCAGCCTCGTCGGCGAGGCGAGCGACGACATTCTCGCCATCGATGAGGCGATGCGGCTCGGCTACAACTGGAAATGGGGGCCCTTCGAACTGATCGACCGCATCGGCGGGGCATGGTTCGCGGCGCGCCTGACGGCCGCCGGCTTCACCCTGCCGCCGCTGCTGGCCGGGCTGGGCGACAGAACCTTCTACCGCATCGCAGACGGCCGCCGGCAGGCCCTGAGCCCGGCCGGCACCTATGCCGATATCGTGCGCCCGGAGGGCGTGCTGTGGCTGGAGGACATCAAGCTCGCCGCGCAGCCGGTGCTGAAGAACGGCTCGGCCAGCCTGTGGGAGATCGGCGACGGCGTGGTCTGCTTCGAGTTCACGTCCAAGGGCAACTCGATGGACGCCGACATCATGGCCCTGCTCGGCCGGACCATCGATCTGGTGGAGAAGAAATACCGTGCCCTCGTCATCTACAACGAGGGGCCGAATTTCTCCGTGGGTGCCAATCTGGGCCTCGCGCTGTTTGCCGCCAACATCGCGGCATGGGGCGAGATCGAGAAGCTGGTGGAGGCCGGCCAGCAGACCTACAAGCGGCTGAAATATGCCCCCTTCCCGGTGGTGGCCGCCCCTTCCGGCATGGCGCTGGGCGGCGGCTGCGAGATCCTGCTGCATGCCGATGCGGTGCAGGCCCACGCAGAAAGCTATATCGGCCTCGTGGAATGCGGCGTCGGCCTCATTCCCGCATGGGGCGGCTGCAAGGAAATGCTGGGCCGCTGGCAGAGCGCCGGCAAGCTGCCGAAGGGCCCGATGCCGGCGCCCGCCAGGGTGTTCGAGACCCTGTCGGTGGCCACCGTGGCAAAATCGGCCGCGGAGGCACGCGACCTTCTGTTCCTGCGGCCGACGGACGGCATCACCATGAACCGCTACCGCCTGCTGGCCGATGCCAAGGCGCGGGCGCTGGCACTGGCGGAGAACTACACCCCGCCGAAGCCGTTCGAAGTGGTGCTGCCCGGCCCCGCCGGCAAGGTAGCGATGACCATGGCCGCCGAAGGCTTCGCCCGCCGCGGCATTGCCACGAAGCACGATCTGGTGGTGGCCGGCGAACTGGCAACCGTGCTGTCCGGCGGGCCGGCCGACATCATCGACACCCTCGGCGAGGACCGCATTCTGGAGCTGGAGCAGGAAGGCTTCATGCGGCTGGTGCGCACCAATGCAACTCTGGCCCGGTTCGAGAGCGTGCTCGAAACCGGCAAGCCGGTGAGGAACTGACGCCATGCAGACCTACAAGGCGCCCCTGCGCGACATGCGCTTCGTGCTGAACGAGGTGGTGGGAACCGCCGAATACGCCGCCCTGCCGGGCTTCGAGGAAGCCACGCCCGACGTCGTCGATGCCATTCTTGAGGAGGCGGGCAAGTTCGTCACCGAACGGCTGCTGCCGCTCAATGCCTCCGGCGACGTGGAAGGATGTGTGCTGGAAAACGGCGTCGTGCACACGCCGAAGGGCTTCCCCGAAGCCTACGCAGCCTTTGCCGCCGGCGGCTGGACCGCCATGTGCGCCGATCCCGCCTATGGCGGGCAGGGCCTGCCGGACGTGATCGGCAAGTTCGTGGAAGAGATGATCTGCTCCGCCAACCTGTCGTTCGGGCTTTATCCCGGCCTCAGCCACGGCGCCTGCAAGGCCATCGCAGGCCACGCCAGCGAGGCCCTGAAGGCGCGCTACCTGCCGAAGCTGATCGACGGCACGTGGTCCGGCACCATGTGCCTGACGGAAGCCCACTGCGGCACCGATCTCGGCCTGCTCAGGACCCGCGCCGTGCCGCAGGACGACGGCTCCTTCCGCATCACCGGCTCCAAGATCTTCATCTCGGCCGGCGAACACGACCTGACGGAGAACATCATCCACCTCGTGCTCGCCCGCCTGCCGGACGCGCCGCCGGGGGTGAAGGGCATCAGCCTGTTCCTCGTGCCGAAATTCCTGCCCACCGAGGACAACCGGCCCGGCCAGCGCAACGGCGTGGTGTGCAGCGCGCTGGAACACAAGATGGGCATCAAGGCCTCGGCCACCTGCCAGCTCTCGTTCGACGATGCCACCGGCTGGCTCGTCGGCGAGCCGCACAAAGGCATGCGTGCCATGTTCACCATGATGAACAGCGAGCGCCTGTCGGTGGGCATTCAGGGGCTGGGAGCCGGCGAGGCGGCCTACCAGGCGGCGGTCGCCTATGCGCGCGAACGCCTGCAGGGCCGCGCGCTTTCCGGCACCAAGGCCCCGGACAAGCCGGCCGACCCGATCATCGTGCACCCGGACGTGCGCCGGATGCTGATGACCATGCGCGCCTTCAACGAAGGCGCGCGGGCGCTGGGCTGCTGGGTGGCGAAGGCCCTCGACATGTCGCACCACCATCCCGACCCCGAGGCGCGCCTCGAAGCGGAGGACTTCACCTCGCTGATGACGCCGGTGGTGAAGGCCCTGTTCACCGATCTCGGCTTCGAGACCACCAATATCGGCATGCAGGTCTATGGCGGCCACGGCTTCATCCGTGACCACGGCGTCGAGCAATATGTCCGCGACAGTCGCATCTCCATGATCTACGAGGGCACGAACGGCGTTCAGGCCCTCGATCTGGTGGGACGAAAGATGCCGGCCCACATGGGCCGCTACCTGCGCCGGTTCTTCCATCCGGTGCTGGCGGAGATCGACGCGGCCATCGACAGCGACGATGCCCTCGTCAGCGAACTGGCCACGCCGCTGTC
Organism: Pseudoxanthobacter sp.; assembly: GCF_036822375.1. NCBI lineage: Bacteria > Pseudomonadati > Pseudomonadota > Alphaproteobacteria > Hyphomicrobiales > Segnochrobactraceae > Pseudoxanthobacter > Pseudoxanthobacter sp. The sequence continues at coordinate 8,101 of NZ_DAISHT010000160.1, forward strand.
CAAGGCGTTCGGTGCCCTGCAGCTTTCCACCGCCACGCTGGCCCGACGCGGCCTGAAGGACCCGGAGGAAGCCGCCGCCGGCGCTACCGAATATCTGCGGCTGTTCGGTCTGGTCGCCCTCGGCGCCATGTGGCTGAAAATGGCGCGCATCGCCGGCGAGGCGCTGGAGGCCGGCAGTGACGAGCACGCCTTCTACGAGGGCAAGCGCGTGACGGCGCGGTTCTACATGGAGCGCATCCTGCCGCAGGCGGCGGGGCTGTTCTCCGCCATCAAGGCCGGCAAGGGCGCGAT
>NZ_DAISHT010000161.1:0-8332 GCF_036822375.1 Pseudoxanthobacter sp.
CCGACTTCATCTTCATGGTCCGCGACACGTCCTACATGTTCGTGACCGGCCCGGATGTGGTGAAGACCGTCACCAACGAGACCGTGACCTCCGAGGAGCTTGGCGGCGCCAAGATCCACACCTCCAAGTCGTCCATCGCCGACGGCGCGTGGGACAACGATGTGGAGGCCCTGCTGCAGGTCCGCCGCCTCATCGACTTCCTGCCCGAGAACAACCAGTCGGGCGTGCCGTTCTGGCCGACCGAGGATCATGGCCGCCGGCAGGAAGACAGCCTCGACACGCTGGTTCCGGCCAACGCCAACACCCCCTACGACATCAAGGAACTGATCCTGAAGATCGCCGACGAAGGCGATTTCTTCGAGATTCAGGAATCCTTCGCCCGCAACATCGTGACCGGCTTCGTTCGTCTCGAAGGCCGCACGGTGGGCGTCATCGCCAACCAGCCGATGGTGCTGGCCGGCGTGCTCGATTCCGACGCTTCCCGCAAGGCGGCCCGGTTCGTGCGCTTCTGCGACTGCTTCGGCATCCCGATCGTGACCTTCGTCGACGTGCCGGGCTTCCTGCCGGGCACCGCGCAGGAATATGGCGGCCTCATCAAGCACGGCGCCAAGCTGCTGTTCGCCTATTCGCAGGCGACCGTTCCGATGGTGACGGTCATCACCCGCAAGGCCTTCGGCGGCGCCTATGACGTGATGGCTTCCAAGCACATCGGTGCCGATGTCAACTTCGCCTGGCCGACCGCGCAGATCGCGGTGATGGGTGCCAAGGGCGCGGTGGAGATCATCTTCCGTCAGGACATGGGCGATCCGGCGAAGATCGCCGAGCGCACCAGGGAATACGAGGACCGCTTCCTGTCGCCGTTCGTGGCGGCCGAGCGCGGTTACATCGACGAGGTGATCATGCCGCACTCCACCCGCTGGCGCCTGGCCCGCGTGCTGAAGATGCTGGCGTCCAAGAACCCCGACATTCCGTGGCGCAAGCACGACAACATCCCGCTCTGAGGTGTTGCTGCCGGCCGGTGGCGCGCGCATCCGCGCCCCGGCCTTCCTCCGATCCCGCCAGGGGCGCCCACCGGCCGCAGGCCGGCGCATTCCGCCCCTCAACCGTTTGATCCTGGTCATGGCCTCCCCCGGCAGAAACGTCATAAAAGCCGGTGCGTTAGAGGCCACGCCTACCGAGGGCCGCAACCCGTGTTCTCCAAGATCCTGATCGCCAACCGCGGCGAGATCGCCTGCCGCGTCATCAAGACCGCGCGACGGATGGGCATCAAGACCGTTGCCGTCTTTTCCGACGCCGACAAGGATGCGCTGCACGTCGCCATGGCCGACGAGGCCGTGCACATCGGCCCGGCCCCGGCGGCCGAGTCCTATCTGATCATCGAGCGCATCATCGCCGCCTGCAAGAAGACCGGCGCCGAGGCCGTGCACCCGGGCTACGGCTTCCTGTCGGAGCGGGCCGCCTTCGCCAAGGCGCTCAAGGAAGCCGGCATCGTCTTCATCGGTCCGAACCCCCATGCCATCGAGGCGATGGGCGACAAGATCGAATCCAAGAAGGCCGCCAACGCCGCCGGCGTTTCCACCGTTCCGGGCTTCCTCGGCGTGATCGAGGATGCCACGGCGGCGGTGAAGATCGCCAACGAGATCGGCTATCCGGTCATGATCAAGGCGTCGGCCGGCGGCGGCGGCAAGGGCATGCGCATTGCCTATTCCGCCAACGGCGTGGCCGAGGGCTTCGAGCGGGCCCGCTCGGAGGCGAAGTCGTCGTTCGGCGACGACCGCGTCTTCATCGAGAAGTTCATCACCGATCCGCGCCACATCGAAATTCAGGTGCTGGGCGACAAGCACGGCAACGTGATCTATCTCGGCGAGCGCGAGTGCTCCATTCAGCGCCGCAACCAGAAGGTCATCGAGGAAGCCCCGTCGCCGCTGCTCGATGAAGAGACCCGTCGCAAGATGGGCGAGCAGGCCGTGGCGCTGGCCAAGGCCGTGGGCTACGATTCCGCGGGCACCGTGGAGTTCGTCGCCGGTCAGGACCGCTCATTCTACTTCCTGGAGATGAACACCCGCCTGCAGGTCGAGCATCCGGTGACCGAGCTCATCACCGGCATCGATCTTGTCGAGCAGATGATCCGCGTTGCCGCCGGCGAGCCGCTGGCGATCGCGCAGGACGACGTGAAGCTCAACGGCTGGGCCGTCGAGAGCCGCGTCTATGCCGAGGATCCGACCCGTAACTTCCTGCCCTCCACCGGGCGTCTCGTCACCTACCGCCCGCCGGTGGAAGGCGTGTGCGACGGTATCACCGTGCGCAACGACACCGGCGTCTACGAAGGCGGCGAGATCTCGATCTACTACGATCCGATGATCGCCAAGCTGGTGACCCATGCCCCGACCCGCATCGAGGCGATCGATGCGCAGGCGACCGCCCTCGATGCGTTCGCCATCGAAGGCATCCGTCACAACATTCCGTTCGTGTCGGCGCTGATGCACCATTCGCGCTGGCGCTCGGGCGCGCTCTCCACGGCCTTCATCGCCGAGGAGTTTCCGGAAGGCTTCCATCCGGTGCCGCCGACCGGCGAGGAGGTGGATGCCTTCGTGGCCATCGCCGCCATCATCGACCACGGCATGAACCACCGGAAGCGCAAGATCGCGCGTCAGCTGCGCGAAGAGACCTTCGTGCAGTTCGACACCCACCGCGTGGTCGATCTGAACGGCGCCCAGTATCCGGTCGAGATCGTCGACGGTCACGACCCGAAGAACGTGATCATCGAGTTCAGCGGCAAGTCGATCGTGGTCGCCTCGCAGTGGCGCCCCGGCGAGCCGGTGTGGCACGGCACGCTCAACGGTGTTGAGGTGGCGGCGACCATCCGTCCGATCCTCAACGGCGTTCGTCTGGCCCATTCTGGCAAGGAAGCGGCTGCGCGCGTCTATACCCAGCGCGAGGCCGAGCTTGCGCGCCTGATGCCGGAGAAGAAGGCCGCCGACACCTCCAAGCTGCTGCTGTGCCCGATGCCGGGTCTGGTGCGCTCGATTGCGGTGATCGTGGGTCAGGAAGTGAAGGCGGGCGAGCCGCTGGCCATCGTCGAGGCGATGAAGATGGAAAACGTGCTGCGCGCCGAGCGCGATGGCACCATTGCCAAGATCAACGCCAAGGCCGGCGACAGCCTGGCCGTGGACGCGGTGATCCTCGAGTTCGCCTGATCGCAGGCGGCTTGCGGCATTCCGCCGGCGTCCTGCGATGCCGGCGGAAGACCTTGAATGAAAGGCAACCGGCCCGCTTGACGGCGGGCCGGTTGCTGAAATCCGGGGCCGGGCCCTGCGGTCCGGCCAGTGCCGGCTCCGCCCGGACAGGAACGGGGCGCAGGGCGCCCGATGTTCAGACCGGCGCTGACCGCCCGCCCCAATGGCGTGCCCCGCGCCCGGAATCGCGATTGGAGATATCATGACCGATCTCGTGGCTGAGACTTCCAGGCCGGCCGGTGAAGAGGCCGTGTGGCGGACGCTGGTGGACAAGGTGCTGAAGGGCGCCGATTTCGACCGCGTGCTGACCACCCGCACGTTCGACGGTCTGAAGATTGCTCCGCTCTATCCTAAGGCCGAGGGCGATGCGCCGCGCGCGCTGCGCGCCGCAATCGCGCCGTGGACCGTGGCGCAGCGTGTCGATCACCCCGATGCGCGCGAGGCCAATATTCTTGCGCTCGACGATCTGGAGAACGGCACCAGCGGCCTCGTGCTGTCGCTGGAAGGGGCACCTGCTGCGCGCGGCTTCGGTCTGAAGCTCGGTGACCAGCCGTTCGAGACGGTGGACCGCGCGCTTGCCGGCGTGCATCTCGATCTTATTTCCCTGCGCCTTGAAACCGCTCCGTTCGAAGGCCAGATCGGCCGCGAACTGCTGCTGGAGCTGGTTGGTCGCCGCGGGCTGGACCCGACCTCCGTCAGCCTCGATTTCGGCCTCGATCCGCTGGGCGATGCGGTGCGCGCGGGCTTCCTGCCGGCGCCGTGGCCGGTGCTGGCGGAACGTTTCGCCGCCACCGTCGCGGCACTCGACAGCCACGGTTTCCGCGGTTCTGCTGCCACCGTCGATACCCGCGCCCATCATGAGGCCGGGGCGGCGGAAGCACAGGAACTGGCGGCCGCGCTTTCCGCCGGTGTCGCCTATCTGCGGGCGCTCGAGGCCGGCGGCGTGCCGCCGGAAGTCGCCCGCGAGCGGCTCTCGTTCCTGCTGGTGGCCGATGTCGAGGAGTTCCTCACCATCGCCAAGTTCCGCGCCTTCCGCCGCCTGTGGGCCGGCGTCGAGCGTGCCATCGGACTGGAGCCGAAGCCGGTGCGCCTGCTGGCGGAAACGGCATGGCGCTCCACCACCCGGCGCGATCCGTGGGTCAACCTGCTGCGCGGCACCATCGCGGCGTTCTCCGCCGCCGTTGGGGGCGCCGATGTGCTGACGGTGTTGCCCTATACCGCGCCGCTCGGCCTTGCCGACAATTTCGGCCGTCGTCTGGCCCGCAACACCCAGACGATCCTCGCCGAGGAATCGAACCTGTGGCGCGTGGCCGACCCGGCTGCCGGTGCGGGCGGCTTCGAGACGCTCACCGACGAGCTGACCGCTGCCGCGTGGGCGCTGTTCCAGGAAATCGAGGCAGAAGGCGGCCTGCCGGCGGCGCTGGCCTCCGGCTCCTGGCAGAAGCGGCTGGCCGCGACCCGCACCGAGCGTGCGACCGCGGTTGCCCGCCGCAAGGTGCAGATCACCGGCACCAGCGAATACCCGAACCTGCTGGAAACGCCGGTCACCGTGCTGGCGCCGGCCCCCGCGGCCGCCCCGGCGGAGAAGCCGGCGGAGAAGCCGGCGGATGCCGTGGCGATCGAGCCGTTCGCCTTCCCGCGTCTGGCCGAGCCGTTCGAGGTGCTGCGCGACGCGGCGGATGCGTTCGTTGCTTCCGGCAAGGCAGCGCCGAAGGTTTTTCTGGCGGGCCTCGGTTCGCCCGGTTCGTTCAACGGCCGCGTCGGCTTTGCCCGTTCGGCCTTCGAGGCCGGCGGCCTGCCGGTTTCCGGCAACGAGACGAAGAGCGATATCCTCGCTCTCGTGCAGGCCTTCAAGGAAGCCGGCGCGTCGGTCGTCTGCCTGTGCGGCAGCGACGAGACTTATGCTGCGCCGGCGGACGGCACGGAAGGCGGCCTTTCCACCGCCGCCACCGCGGCGGCTGCTTTCACGGCGGCGGGTGCCGCCGTCGTGACGCTTGCCGGCAAGCCCGGCGACAACGAAGCGGCGTGGCGGGAGGCCGGCGTGAAGGAGTTCCTGTTCGCCGGCGACAATCTCGTCGCCTTCCTCACCCGCGTTCAGAGCGTCGTCGGCATTGCCGGCGCGACCACTCTTTGAGGCAAAGGAGCCCGGTCGATGTCCCGTATCCCGGATTTCTCGACGCTCGCATTCGATCCCGCAGCCGCGACCCCGGCGGTTGACCCGGCTGCCGGCGTGGCGCCGTGGGCGACGCCGGAAGGCATTGCGGTGAAGCCGTTCTACACCGCCGCCGACCGCGCCGGCCTCGGTTTCGCCGATACCTTCCCGGGCATCGCGCCGTTCGTGCGCGGCCCTTATCCGACGATGTACGTCAACCAGCCGTGGACCATCCGCCAGTATGCCGGCTTCTCCACGGCCGAGGATTCCAACGCCTTCTACCGTCGCAATCTGGCGGCGGGCCAGAAGGGTCTGTCGGTGGCCTTCGACCTCGCCACCCATCGCGGCTACGATTCCGACCATCCGCGCGTGGCCGGCGACGTCGGCATGGCCGGCGTGGCGATCGATTCCATCTATGACATGCGCACGCTGTTCTCGGGCATTCCGCTCGACCGCATGAGCGTGTCGATGACCATGAACGGCGCCGTGCTGCCGATTCTGGCGCTCTACATCATCGCGGCGGAAGAGCAGGGCGTTTCGCCCGATAAGCTCGCCGGCACGATCCAGAACGACATTCTCAAAGAATTCATGGTGCGGAACACCTATATCTATCCGCCCGCACCTTCGATGCGCATCATTTCCGACATTTTCGCCTATACTTCGGCGAACATGCCGAAGTTCAACTCCATTTCCATCTCCGGTTACCATATGCAGGAAGCCGGGGCGACGCAGGATCTGGAGCTGGCCTATACGCTCGCCGACGGCGTGGAATATATCCGCGCCGGCATCGCGGCCGGGCTGGATGTCGATGCCTTTGCCCCGCGCCTGTCGTTCTTCTGGGCGATCGGCATGAACTTCTTCATGGAAGTGGCGAAGATGCGCGCCGGCCGCCTGCTGTGGTCGGAACTGGTGGCGAAGTTCAATCCGAAGTCGGCGAAGTCGCTGGCGCTGCGCACCCACTCGCAGACCTCCGGCTGGTCGCTGACGGCGCAGGACGTGTTCAACAACGTCACCCGCACCTGCATCGAGGCCATGGCGGCGACGCAGGGTCACACCCAGTCGCTGCACACCAACGCCCTCGACGAGGCGCTGGCGCTGCCGACCGACTTTTCCGCCCGCATCGCCCGCAACACCCAGATCGTGCTGCAGCAGGAATCGGCCACCACCAAGATCATCGATCCGTGGGGCGGCTCCTACTATATCGAGCGGCTCACCGCCGAGATCGCGGACCGCGCCCGCGCCCACATCGCCGAGGTCGAGGCGCTGGGCGGCATGGCCAAGGCGATCGAAGAGGGCATTCCGAAGCTGCGCATCGAGGAGGCCGCGGCCCGCACGCAGGCCCGCATCGATGCCGGCAACCAGTCGGTGATCGGCGTCAACCGCTACCGCCTCGACGACGAGCCGCCGCTCGACGTGCTGAAGGTCGATAACTCGGCCGTGCGCGCCGCCCAGATCGAGAAGCTGCAGCGCCTGCGGGCCGAACGCGACAGCGTGGCCGTGGAAGCCGCCCTTGCCGCCCTCACCGAGGCGGCCGGCTCCGGTACCGGCAACCTGCTGGGGCTGGCCGTGGAAGCGGCCCGCGCCAAGGCGACGGTGGGTGAAATCTCGATGGCGCTGGAAAAGGTCTATGGCCGCCACACCGCGACCATCCGCACCATCTCCGGCGTCTACGAGAAGGAAATCGGTGCCGATAACTCCGCCACCGAGCGCGCCCGCCGCCTCGTGAAGGAGTTCGAGCACGATTCCGGCGGCAAGCCGCGCATCCTCGTCGCCAAGATGGGACAGGACGGTCACGACCGCGGCCAGAAGGTGGTGGCCTCGGCCTTCGCCGACCTCGGCTTCGATGTCACCATCGGCCCGCTGTTCGCCACGCCGGAGGAGACGGCCGACCTGGCGCTGAAGGAAAATGTGCAGATCGTCGGCGTCTCGTCGCTCGCTGCCGGCCATCTGACGCTCGTGCCGGCGCTGAAGGCGGCGCTGGCTGAGCGTGGCCGTCAGGACATCATGATCGTGGTCGGCGGCGTTATCCCGCCGCAGGACTTCGATGCCCTGCGCGAGGCCGGTGCGGCGGCGATCTATCCGCCGGGCACCGTCATTCCGGAAGCCGCTGCCAATCTGCTCGACGAGCTGAACCCCCGTCTGGGCTATGCCCAGCGGGCGCCGGAAGACTATGTCTGAGCGACATTACAGGCAGGCGGCCTGCCGCCTGCCACGCCGCCCGGCCCGTGCCGCGCTGTCGGGGCGCAGTGTCAGGGGCCGGGACCCTGAATTCGTGCCCGAAGGGATCAGCATATGATCGGACGCCTCAATCATGTCGCCATTGCCGTGCCGGATCTGGCTGCGGCGACCGCGCTCTATGCCGGTCCGCTGGGCGCGGCCGTCTCCGCTCCGCAGGCCCTGCCGGAGCATGGCGTGACGGTGGTTTTCGTGCAGCTTCCCAACACCAAGGTGGAACTGCTGGAGCCGCTCGGCGCCGATTCGCCCATCGCCGGCTTCATCGCCAAGAACCCCGCGGGCGGCATTCATCACCTGTGCTTCGAGGTCGATGACATCCGCGCGGCCCGCGACCGGCTGACCGCCGAGGGCGCGCGCGTGCTGGGCAGCGGCGAGCCGAAGACCGGCGCCCACGGCCTGCCGGTGCTGTTCCTGCATCCGAAGGACTTCAACGGCACGCTGATCGAGCTGGAAGAAGTCGGCGCGGGTCACTGAGCGTCGTCTGCCGTCGCCGGTCGCCCGCAAGAGGCGCCGGCGACAGCCCCCGGCCCCGGAAGACGCGGGGTTGCCGCTGAACCGACGGGCAGGGGAGGGCCCGGGGCCGCGGGGCGTATCGCTTTCTCTCGCCGCAGTTTGCTGCGGTCCGGAATTTGCTAAAATTCCTTTGGCAATTTTCGCAACATGGCCGGTGCGATGCGCAAGAAACTCTTTGCCGGGCAGGCCCTGCGCC
>NZ_DAISHT010000162.1:0-6098 GCF_036822375.1 Pseudoxanthobacter sp.
GCGTGGCGGTGGGCGAGGGGCTGGCGAGCTTCTATGTGCGCCCGGCGCTGGTGGAGATGCCGGCGCAGACCGGCCCGGTGGTGGAGGAGACCTTCGCCCCCATTCTCTATGTGCTGCGCTATTCCGACTTCGCCGGCGCCGTCGCGCTCAACAACGGCGTGCCGCAGGGGCTGTCGTCGTCGGTCTTCACCAACGACCTGCGCGAGGCAGAGCTGTTCCTGTCCGATCTCGGCTCCGACTGCGGCATCGCCAACGTCAATATCGGCCCCTCGGGCGCCGAAATCGGCGGTGCGTTCGGCGGCGAGAAAGAAACCGGCGGCGGGCGCGAGGCGGGTTCGGATGCGTGGAAGGCCTATATGCGCCGCGCCACCAACACCATCAACTACGGCAAAGATCTTCCGCTCGCGCAGGGCGTGACCTTCGATATCGGCTGATCGGCCGGCAACAATCCGAAAAAAAGGGGAGCCAAGCGATGGCTGGCATTGAGGCCAAGGGCGCTCACGGCAAGGACATGGGCTCGTTCGTCTGGGAGGATCCCTTCCTCCTGGAGGACCAGCTTGAGGAAGAAGAGCGGCTGGTGCGCGATGCCGCCCGCGCCTATGCGCAGGAAAAGCTGCAGCCGCGCGTGACCTCGGCCTACGAGGAAGAGCGCTTCGACCGCGAAATCATGTCGGAGATGGGCGAACTCGGCCTGCTCGGCCCCACCGTTCCCGAGGAATACGGTGGCGCCGGCGTCGGCTACGTCGCCTACGGTCTGGTGGCGCGCGAGGTGGAGCGGGTCGATTCCGGCTATCGTTCGGCCATGAGCGTGCAGTCCTCGCTGGTCATGCATCCCATCTATGCTTATGGCAGCGAGGCCCAGCGCAAGAAGTATCTGCCGAAGCTCGCCAGCGGCGAGTGGGTGGGCTGCTTCGGCCTGACCGAGCCGGATGCCGGCTCCGATCCCGGCAGCCTGCGGACCCGGGCGGAGAAGGTGGCGGACGGCTATCGCCTGACCGGCACCAAGATGTGGATCTCCAACGCACCCGTGGCCGATGTGTTCGTGGTGTGGGCGAAGTCGGAGGCCCATGAGGGTGCCATCCGCGGCTTCGTGCTGGAAAAGGGCATGAAGGGCCTGTCGGCGCCGAAGATCGGCGGCAAGCTCAGCCTGCGCGCCTCCATCACCGGCGAGATCGTGATGGATGGCGTGGTGGTGGGCGAAGAGGCGCTGCTGCCGGGCGTTTCCGGCCTGCGCGGCCCGTTCGGCTGCCTCAACCGCGCGCGCTACGGCATCGCGTGGGGCGTGATGGGGGCGGCGGAAGACTGCTGGCACCGTGCCCGCACCTACACGCTGGACCGCCGCCAGTTCGGCCGGCCGCTGGCGCAGAACCAGCTCATCCAGAAGAAGCTCGCCGACATGCAGACCGAGATCGCGCTCGGCCTGCAGGCGGCGCTGCGCGTCGGCCGGCTGTTCGATGCCGGCAAGGCGGCGCCGGAAGCCGTGTCGCTCATCAAGCGCAACAACTGCGGCAAGGCGCTGGATATCGCCCGCATGGCGCGTGACATGCACGGCGGCAATGGCATCTCCGAGGAATTCCAGGTGATCCGCCACATGATCAATCTGGAAACCGTCAACACCTACGAGGGCACGCACGATGTGCATGCCCTCATCCTCGGCCGCGCCCAGACCGGCCTTCAGGCCTTCTTCTGAGCGAACCCGCCCTCCGCCCGCCGGGCGGGGGGCTCTCTTTCTTCAGCCGTCAGGACGAGAACCGATGTCTCTTGCTGCTGGCGACGGGGCGGATGCTTCGCCGCAGGAAAACGTCGCCGCCGTGAAGCCGCTCGCCGGGGTGCGGGTGCTGGAACTGGCCCGCATCCTCGCCGGGCCGTGGGCCGGGCAGCTTCTGGCCGATCTCGGCGCCGAAGTCATCAAGGTGGAGCGGCCTGAGGTGGGCGACGACACCCGCGGCTGGGGTCCGCCCTTCGTAAAGGCGCAGGACGGCGGCACCCTCGGCGCGGCCTATTTCCACGCCTGCAACCGCGGCAAGCGCTCGGTCGCCATCGATTTCGAAACCGCCGAAGGGCAGGCGCTGGTCAGGCAGCTTGCGGCCGAATCCGACGTGGTGCTGGAGAATTTCAAGGTCGGCGGGCTGAAGAAATACGGCCTCGACTACGAAGGGCTGAAGGCGGTCAATCCGCATCTCGTCTATTGCTCCATCACCGGGTTCGGGCAGGACGGGCCCTACGCGCCGCGCGCCGGCTACGACTTCATGATTCAGGCCATGGGCGGCATCATGGATCTGACCGGCGATCCCGCCGGCGAGCCGCAGAAGATCGGCGTGGCGCTGACCGATGTGTTCACCGGCGTCTATTCGGTGGTCGGCATCCTCGCCGCCCTGCGCCGCCGCGACCTGACGGGCGAGGGCGGCCATGTCGACATGGCGCTGATGGATGTGCAGGTGGCGGTGCTCGCCAATCAGGCGATGAATTATCTCGTCTCCGGCCGGTCGCCGAAGCGCATGGGCAACGCCCATCCCAACATCGTGCCCTATCAGGTGTTTCCGGCGGCCGACGGCCATCTGGTGGTGGCGGTGGGCAACGACGGCCAGTTCGCCCGCTTCTGCGCGGTGCTCGGCCGGCCGGATCTGGCGAAGAACCCGGCCTATGTCACCAATGCCGACCGCGTCGCCAGCCGGGCCGAACTCGTGCCCCTCATCGCGGGGCTGACGGCGGGCTTTGCCCGCGATACGCTGCTGGCCAGCCTTGAGGCGGTGGGCGTGCCGGCGGGGCCGATCAATTCGGTGGGCGAGGTGTTCGCCGATCGTCAGGTGATGCACCGCGGCATCCGCCTCGACCTGCCGGAAGACCACGCCGCCGGCGGAACCGTGCCGTCGGTCGCAAGCCCGATCGTGCTCGACGGCGTGCGCATGGCGGCGGCCACCGCCAGCCCGCGCCTCGGCGCCGATACCGGGGCGGTGCTGGCGGCGCTGGCAAAAACGCAGTCCGAATAACGTTTTGGTCCTGATGACGCCGGCCCTTCGATAACAACCAGCCTCTGATAACGCCTGCCCCCGACACGAGCCGGCGAGAGAAACGCAACATGACGCATCCGTTCCATCCCCGCACCGGCGGGCGCATTCTGGTCGACCAGCTGCTGGCGCAGGGGGTGTCGCGGGTCACCGCCATTCCCGGCGAAAGCTATCTCGCCGTGCTCGATGCGCTGCACGATGCCGCCATCGAGGTCGTGATCTGCCGCAACGAGGGCGGCGCGGCGATGATGGCCGATGCCGCCGGCAAGCTGACCGGCCGGCCGGGGGTGTGCTTCGTCACCCGCGGCCCCGGTGCCACCAATGCGGCCCACGGCATCCACATCGCGGCGCAGGATTCCACGCCCCTCATCCTGTTCGTCGGCCAGATCGACCGCGGCATGAAGGAGCGCGAGGCGTTTCAGGAACTCGACTACAAGGCCGTGTTTGGCTCTATCGCCAAGTGGGTGGTGGAGATCGACGATGCGGCGCGCATACCGGAACTCGTCGCGCGCGCCTTCCGCGTTGCCATGCAGGGCCGGCCGGGGCCGGTCGTCGTGGCGCTGCCGGAAGACATGCTGCTCGACGTGGCCGAGGTTGCCGACGCGCCCCGGGTGGAGCCGGTGCGCCTGACGCCCGATCCCGCCGACATGGCGGAAGTGGCGCGGCTGGTGGCGGCGGCCGAGCGGCCGTTCGTCATCGTCGGCGGATCGCGCTGGGACGAGGCCGGCGTGGCGGCGATGGTCGAGGCGGCCGAGCGCTGGGATCTGCCGGTCGGCACCAGCCTGCGGCGCACCGACCGTTTTCCGCAGAGCCATCCCAACTATGCCGGCGATGTCGGCATCGGCCAGAACCCGGCGCTGACGGCGCGCATCCGCGATGCCGACCTGATCCTGCTCATCGGCGGGCGGGCCTCGGAGATGGTGACCGGCGGTTATACCCTGCTCGGCGTGCCCAACCCGGCGCAGACGCTGATCCACGTCCATCCGGGTTCGGAGGAACTGGGCCGGGTCTACCAGCCGGCCCTCGCCATTCAGGCAACGCCGGCGGCCTTCGCTGCGGCGCTGGCCGCCCTGCCGGTGCCCTCCAACCGGCCGTGGTCGGCGCAGACCCGCGCGGCCAATGCCGCCTTCCACGCCTGGACCGACACCCCCGGGGCCCTGCCGGGCGATTTCCAGTACGGCGCGGTGATGGGGTGGCTGCGCGACCGGCTGCCGGAAGATGCCATCGTCACCAACGGTGCTGGCAACTATTCCATCTGGGTGCACCGCTATTTCCGCTACACCCGCTTCGGCACCCAGCTTGCGCCGACCTCCGGTTCGATGGGCTACGGCATTCCGGCGGCGGTCATGGCCAAGATCATGAACCCCGGCCGTCTGGTGGTGTCGTTTGCCGGCGACGGCTGCTTCATGATGAACGGGCAGGAGTTCGCCACGGCCGTGCAATATGACGCGCCGATTATCGTCGTCATTATCGATAACGGCATGTACGGCACCATCCGCATGCATCAGGAGCGGGAATATCCGACCCGCATTTCCGGCACGAAGCTGAAGAACCCGGATTTTGCCGCCTATGCGGTGGCCTTCGGCGGCCATGGCGAGCGCGTGACGCAGACCGAGGCGTTCGCGCCGGCCTTCGAGCGCGCGGTGGCCTCCGGCAAGCCGGCGATCCTGCACTGCCTGATCGATCCGGACGCCATCACCCCGGCCACCACTCTCGGGGCGATCCGGGAAGCCGCGCTGAAGCGGCACACACTCTGACCCGCCGGCCCCGGCCCCTCCCGGCCGGGTGCAGGCAGGACGGCAGGACGGCCGCGCGTGGCGGCCGCCGAACCAGAACGAGGCCGGCGGAACGAACGCACCGGCCGGAGGGGTAATGCGCCATGGCGCAGTCTTATGATGTCATCGTGGCCGGCGGTGCGGTCACGGGCAGCTCGGTCGCCTGCCATCTGGCCATGGACCCGGCCTTCCGCGGCCGGGTGCTGGTGGTGGAAAAAGACCCGACCTACACCCGCTGCGCCTCGGCGCTGTCGGCGGCCTCCATCCGCCAGCAATATTCCAGCGCGATGAACGTGCAGATCTCGCTCTACGGCATCGCGTTCCTGCGCGAGATCGGCGCGCGGCTGGCGGTCGGCGACGAGCGGCCGGAGATCGGCCTGCACGAGGGGGGCTATCTGTTCATTGCCACCGGCGCCGGCCGTGCGGTGCTGGAGGAAAACCACGCCGTGCAGGTGGCGAACGGGGCCGATATCCGTCTGATGGAGCCGGCGGCGCTGAAGGCGCGCTTTCCCTGGCTTGCCGTCGACGATCTGGCGCTCGGCGCTTTCGGCGTGACCGGCGAGGGCTGGTTCGACGGTTACGGGCTGATGCAGGCCTTCCGCCGCAAGGCGCGCAGCCTCGGGGTGGATTATCTCGCCGGCACGGTGACCGGTGTGGTGCGCGAGGGCGACCGCATCACCGCGGTGAAGCTTGCCGATGGCAGCACCATCGGCTGCGGTGCGCTGGTGAACGCGGCCGGGGCCGGCGGCCCGGCGCTGGCCAAGGCGGCGGGGCTGGAAATCCCGGTCCACAACAAGAAGCGGATGATCTTCACCTTCCGCTGCGCGGAGAAAGTGGACGGCTGCCCGCTGCTGGTCGACACCACCGGCGTCTATGTGCGCCCGGAAGGCGACGGCTTCCTGTGCGGCGTGGTGCCGCCGGAACAGCGCGATCCCGACACCTGCGACGATTTCGAGGTGGAATGGGATATCTTCGACGACATCATCTGGCCGGCGCTCGCCACCCGCATTCCGGCGTTCGAGCGCATCCGGCCGGGCCGGGCGTGGGCCGGGCACTACGACATGAGCGCCTACGACCACAACGCCTTCGTCGGCCGCGCGCCGGGCTATGCCAACTTCTACCTCGCCAACGGCTTTTCGGGCCACGGGCTGCAGCAGTCGCCGGCGGTCGGGCGCGGCCTTGCCGAAGTCATCGTCCACGGCGCCTATCAGACCCTCGATCTTTCCCCGATGAACTTCGCCCGCGTGGCGCGCAACGAGCCCATTCTGGAAAAGAACGTGGTGTGAGGCGGGTGCCGCGGCCCTGTCCGGCGCGG
>NZ_DAISHT010000162.1:6198-8119 GCF_036822375.1 Pseudoxanthobacter sp.
CTGTCCGGCGCGGCGCTGGTCAGCGCAGCTTGGCGAGCAGCACCATCAGCTGGTCGCGCTCGTCCTGCGAAAGCGGGGCGAGCGTGGCTTCGCTGACATCGAGAGCGCGGGCGGCGTTGAGGTCGGCGATGCGCTCGCCCTCGTCCGTCAGCGCCACCAGAATGCGGCGCCCGTCATTCGGGTCCGGCTCGGTCAGCACGAGGCCGCGCTTCAGAAGCCGGTCGACGACGCCCTTGACCGTGGCGGCGTCCATGGCCGTGTGGCGGCCAAGCAGGTTTTGAGAACACGGCCCGATTTCCGAGAGCTTGGAAATGACCGCCCACTGCGTGTGCGTCAAAGCTCCGCCCATGGTTTCGGAAAACAGCATGGTATGGCGCTGGTAGACCTGCCGCAGAACGAACCCCACCTGTTCGTTCAGCACATAACGCGGCGCTCTGGTCATTTTTAGACGCGAGGGCACGACCGTTAAATTCATTTTCGACCCGGATTTATTTTCAGAAAACAAGGCCAGCCAAGTCGATCCCCATTTCCCCGGCTGTCCTGTGCCGGTTGGCCCGGCGCTCGTGTGCTAGCATGGCAACCGCGGCATATGAAAGACTTGATGCCTTCCAGACTCGAAAAAGAGTTCACTTTCCGATGACCTGAACGGCGAAATTAACCCGCCGGTCAAATCTCATCCGGTCAAAATTGCTCTTGAAGAAAATTCGTTGCAGCCTGCCGCGGTCCGGCGGCGGCGACTTTTCGCCGGCAAAGGGAATCGCGGCCGCCGCCTCAGCGCGACGGCACGATGGAGGCGACGGAGGAATCCGGCCGGCGGTCGTCGATGCGGTCCCACCCGGCGGAATCGAACGGGCTCTGACGCTTGATGTAGCTGTAGGGCGTCTGGAACCACGGGCGGATGATATCGACCTTGTTGTCGAGGATGAGGTCGCCGTGGTCAGTGCGCACGGTCAGCACGGCATGGCCGGCGCCGTCCTCGTCGCGCACCACGGTGATGAGCAGGGCCGAGGCCGGCCAGCCGCGCCACATCAGGTCGCGGCGCTTTTCCAGCACATAGTCTTCGCAGTCGCCGCGGCCGGAGACCGGATATTCCCAGTATTCTTCCCGGCCGAAGACTTCCAGATCGGTGGAGGCGATGACGCGGCTGTTGACCGAGCGGTTGACGACGATCAGATCGAGCCAGCGGTCGTCGTTGAGCGTGACCACCACGGGCACGGCGGTGCGCACGCGGCAGTCGTCGGGATGGCGGCGGCAGAAATCGACGAAACCGACCGGCGTCGTCGCCCGGCCGAGGGTGGGCATGAAGGTGCGGGAATCGAGATCGCGGGCGCGCGCCGGCTCCGGCAGCAGAGCAGCGTAAACGAGAAGTATAAAGGCTGTCCTGCGTCCGATCATGTGGGGCGCCCCGCTTTAAGTCTCCTGATTATGGCGGATGGCTGTTGCGGTCGCGCTAAATGCAAAGCCGGAATTTGAAGCGACCTGTTTCGGTTTGGAACACGATTTGGTAAGCAGGATCGCCAAAAGGGGCATGGTTTATAATCCGTGACCACCGTAAGACAGCAGCCGCGATTCAGGGCGCTGTTGCCGGCTGCCTTGCCCCGGCGGGCGCCGCCGCCTACAAATCCTGTTCGGGCAGGCCTGCCGGCCTGCCGTCCGGTTTCAGCCCCAGGAGCTGCCCTTGTCGATGCACGATCCCCGCAACGGGCGGGACGGCCGGACCGAGCCGGTCTTCACGCCCCCGCGCGAGCCGGCGCTGAACGTTCCTGCGGCGGTTCTGCTGCTGGCCGGCCTGTTCATCGGCATCGAACTCGTGCGCAGCGAGCTGCTGTCGCCGGCGCAGGACTGGCAGGTGATCCTGTGGTTCTCCTTCATTCCGGTGCGCTATGCGGTGCCGGCCGGCATGGCGCCGCTGCCCGGCGGC
>NZ_DAISHT010000163.1:0-7978 GCF_036822375.1 Pseudoxanthobacter sp.
GCAGGCCGGCCCCGTGCCGCAGTGGGGCGCGGGCCCCGATGCCGGTTACGAGGCGCTCGCCGCCCGCTTCCGTCCGATCTTCGCCCGCATTGCGGAAGGCGCGGTCGCCCGCGAGGTCAGCCGCACCCTGCCGGTGGAGGAAATCGGCTGGCTGCGGCAGGCGCGTTTCGGGGCGCTGCGGGTGCCGGTTGCCGAGGGCGGCTTCGGCGCCACGCTGCCGCAGCTCTTCGGCCTGCTGACGGAACTGGCGGCAGCCGATTCGAATCTGGTGCAGGCGCTGCGCGCCCACTTCGGCTTCACCGAGGATATTCTGGCCGCCGCGCCGCAGCGCCGCGCGCTGTGGCTGCCGCGCATCGCCGCCGGCGAGATCGCCGGCAGCGCGTGGACGGAAACCGGCCCGGCTACTCAGGACCGCTTTTCCACCCGCATCACCGGCAACGGCGGAGACCTTCGCCTGACGGGGCGGAAATTCTACACCACCGGCTCGCTCTACGCCGACTGGATCGATGTCGGCGCCAGCGACGAGACAGGCGCCGGCCTGTCCGCGGTCGTCTCCCGCCATGCGCCGGGCGTGGAGGTGCACGACGACTGGGACGGCATGGGCCAGCGCCTGACGGCGAGCGGAACGACCGTCTTCACCGATGTTCCGGTGACGGATGTGGTGAGCGACGAGACGCGCTTTTCCTATGGCGCGGCGTTCTACCAGCTGGTCCACTTCGCCACGCTGGCCGGCATCGGCCGCGCGGCCGCCACCGAGACCGCCCGGCAGGTTGCCGCCCGCACCCGCAACTTCAGCCACGCCAATGCCGCCCTCGTGCGCCACGATCCGCAGGTGCTGGCCGTCGTCGGCCGCGTCACCGGCGCGGCCTATGCCGCCGGCGCCATCGTGCTGAAGGTGGCCGAAGCGCTGCAGGCGGTCTTCGAGGCCGGCGGCGATGCCGACGCGCTGGAGGCGGCCGGCGTGCGCGCGGAAATCGAGGTCGCTTCGGCGCAGGGCGTGGTGATCGACCTGATCCTTGATGCCACCAGCGCGGTGTTCGATGCGCTCGGCGCCTCCTCGACGCTGCGCGCCAACGGTCTCGACCGCTTCTGGCGCAACGCCCGCACGCTCGCCAACCACAACCCGCGCATCTACAAGGACCGCATCGTCGGCGACTATGCCGTCAACGGCACCCGCCCGCCGTTCCAGTGGCGCATCGGGCAGGCGTAAAGGGCTTCAGGCCCGGGCGAAGCCGGCGCAGGGCCCGCCCGCCCCGTTCAGCCGGCCTCGGCAAGAAAATCGCCGACCAGCCGGCTGAAGCGCGCCGCGTGCTCGATCTGGGTCCAGTGGCCGCAGCGGCCGAACACATGAAGCTGCGAGCGGTCGATCAGCGTGCAGAGGCGCTGCGACACCGCAAGCGGGATCACCTGGTCGTCGCGGCCGTGGACGATGAGCGTTTCGTGCGGCAGGGCGCGGATATCGTCCTCACGGCTTGCCAGCGCATCGACCCAGCGCTGGCGCGGCGCGGGAAACAGCGCCGAGAAGCGCTCCTGAAAACCGGGCCGGATGCTCGCCTCGTAGCGCAGCTTCGCCAGCTCGTCGTTGACCAGCGAGCGGTCGAAGGCGAACAGGTCCAGCATGCCGCGCATCGCCGCAATCGACGGCTCGTAGCCCCACACCCGGTCCAGCGCATCGGTGATCGGAAAACTGATGCCGACGCTGCCCATCAGCACCAGCCGGCGCACGCGCTGCGGATGGGCAATGGCCAGAGCCAGCGCAATGGCCCCGCCGAACGAATTGCCCACCACGTCGACCGCGTCGAGCTCCAGCCCGTCGAGCAGATCCAGCAGCTGGCGGATCCACACCGCGCGGTCGGGCACGATGCCGGGCACGCTTCCGGTGTAGCCGAAACCGGCCATGTCGGGGGCGATCACGCGCATCTGCTGCGACAGCGCCGGAATCACCCCGCGCCAGTTGGCCCACGCCGAAACGCCGGGCCCCGAGCCGTGGATGAACACCACCGGACGTCCGGTGCCCCGGTCATGCACATTGGTGAGGAAGCCGCCGGTGCGCACCGCCGCGCCGATTTCCGGATTGTCCGCTGCCGTCAAACCGCCGGTCATCGCCAGCCCTCCCGCCCTGTTCGTTCCGGTTGCGGCCGGCGTCACGCCCGGCCTTGCACCGACTTTAGGGGAGGTCGCCGGGCAGGGCAATAATTTCGATATTATATTTATTTTCGGCAATTATCGCCGACCCGCCGGGGCGAAAGGCCCCGGCCGCCGGCCTGTTCAGGCATCCTGTTCGGCACCGCGGCCGCCACCCGGCGCATCCTGGCCGGCAAACACCACCTTCAGCACGTCAAGGGTGCGCTGGATGTGCTCGCGCTCCAGCACGCAGGCCCGCTCCACGTCGCGCGCCAGCACGGCTTCCATCACCGCGGCGTGTTCGGCATGCACATCGCGCTCGATCAC
This sequence comes from Pseudoxanthobacter sp., assembly GCF_036822375.1. Taxonomy (NCBI): domain Bacteria; kingdom Pseudomonadati; phylum Pseudomonadota; class Alphaproteobacteria; order Hyphomicrobiales; family Segnochrobactraceae; genus Pseudoxanthobacter; species Pseudoxanthobacter sp. Next base: position 2,452 of record NZ_DAISHT010000163.1, read on the forward strand.
GCGGTTGCACAGGCAGATGCGGCGATAGCGCTCGGACTGCTGGAACAGCACGCCGTGCATCTGCTTCAGCCAGCGCGAGGGGCAGGCCTCGATGAGCGCCATGTGGAACGCCCGGTTGGCGTCCTCGAAGGCATCCTGTTCGGCAAGGCGGTTGGTCGGCAGCCGCGCTTCCACCTTGGAGAGGCGGTGGAAGGCCGCCACGAGGTTCGCCTCCCATGCATCGTCGCCGGCGAGGATCGACTGGCGCAGTGCCTCCACCTCGATGAGTTTGCGCACCTGCGTCAGGTCCGCCACGTCCTCCAGCGAGATCTCCGCCACCCGGAAGCCGCGCTGCTCTTCGGAGGTCACGAGAGATTCGCCGACCAGACGCGTCAGCGCCTCGCGCAGCGTGCTCGCGCCGAAGCCATAGCGCTGGCGCAGCATCTCGAAGCGCAGCTTCGAGCCCGGCTCAAGCGTTCCGTCCAGAATCTCGCGGCGCAGCGTGCTGTAGGCTGCCTCCACGAGACTGCGCGCCGCCACCACCTTCGGCGCCAGTTCCGTTTCTGCCATGTTATGACCACCATACCGGCGCGCCCGCCCCGCGAACCCGATCGGTCGTCCGGAGAGCTGCACGCGCGTGACAAGAAGGGAATGTCGCCAGTTTCGGGATGCGGGCCTTGCGGGTGTGCCCTGGGCAGGGAACCACCCAGTCCGGGCCGGCCGCCACCGGTTTCCGTTCAAGGCTGCGACTTCAGACTAACAAATTCCGAGAATCGCGGCAACAATCGACTTTCCTCGATAAAGTCCAAATTACGATTTTTCCGCAATTTCAAAAAATCTCGAAATTCCGATTGACGCCCGGCCGGCCTCCCGGATAAACCTGAGCCACGGTGACGGCTCCGCCCAATGAAGAGCTGCACCGCAGGGAGGTTCCGAGGGCATTGCCCGGCTCATTGCCGCCGGCCGTGGCTGCGCGCCTGCGCAGACGGGGCACGACACGGCAGAAGCCGGCCTGCCGCATCCGGTTTCCGGCTTCGCGTCCGGCGCAGCCTGTAACCGGTGCCACCGGCCGGGCGCGGACCGCTTATCCGCACCTGAGGACCGGGCTCTTCCTCCCGCTGCGCACCGGCCGCTGGCCGGCGTGACACGACGGCCGGGAGGAGATTGCACGGTGACGGAGCGTTTCACCATCGAGGTCGAAGGCAGCGGCCTTGCCAGTTGCCGGCCCGGCGAGCGGGTGCTTGTGGCCCTGGAACGGGCGCAGGGCTTCGGCCAGCTCAAGAATCTGCCGCGACGCCTGCCGGTCGGGTGCCGGCGCGGCGGCTGCGGCATCTGCCGGGCGCGCGTTCTGGAGGGGGCCTATCAGACCCTGCCCATGAGCCGCGCCCACATCAGCGCCGAGGACGAGAACAACGGCTTCGTTCTGGCCTGTGCGATTTCGCCCCTGTCCGACCTGACGCTCCGACTGGAGCCGGCGCGTCTGCCCAAAGCCCCCTCGCTCGGGGCCGCTGCCGCGCGGCCCTGCGCCAGCACGCCCGCCCCCGCTGAAGCGGCCTCTGCCGCCGGCGACCTCGCCCGGCCGTGTCCGACGGCCGCCGAAATTACCGCCTCGCTCAACGACAACAAAAACGCCGCCGTTTTCGGCGCGGCCGTTTTCCTGGAGGAATAAGCGATGTCCCACACCGGCATTCTGCGTCCCGGTTTCGTCCAGCTCCGCGTGCTGGACATGCAGGCATCCATCGACCACTACACCAAGCGGATCGGCCTGCATCAGGTCACCGAGGGCCGCGACGGCCGCGTGTACCTGAAGTCGGCCGACGAGTTCGACCATCACTCCATCGTGCTGCGCCGGGCCGACGAGCCGGGCTGCGACTTCATCGCCTTCAAGGTCCGCGATCTCTCCGATCTGGCGCACTACAAGGCCCGCGTCGAAGCGTGGGGCGCGGCCGTCGATCACGTTCCGGCCGGCGAGCAGCCGGGCATCGGCGAGCGCATCGGCTTCACCGTGCCCTGCGGCCAGCGCATCGAGCTCTATCACCACGCCGACCACTCCGAGCCGATGCCGCTGGTGCACAACCCGGATGTGTGGGTGCTCGAACCCCACGGCATGCGCGCCCGCCGCTTCGACCACGCGCTGTTCTACGGCCCGGATGTCGACAAGACGCTGGAGTTCTTCACCAAGGTGCTCGACTTCTCCTGCACCGAGCGCGTCGACATGCCCGACGGGCTGCTCGCGATCTGGCTCACCACCTCCATGAAGGCCCATGACATCGCCTTCGTGAAATATCCCGAGCCGAACAAGCTGCACCACGTCGCCTTCGAGCTGGAAGACTGGAAGGACGTCGGCCACGCCGCCGATATCCTCACCCGCTACGACATCTCCATCGATATCGGCCCGACCCGCCACGGCATCACCCGCGGCCAGACGATCTACTTCTTCGATCCGTCGGGCAATCGTAACGAAGTCTTCGCCGGCGGCTACAGCTACTACCCGGACAACCCGACCCGCACCTGGGACGGCGACAATGTCGGCAAGGGCATCTTCTATTACGAGCGCCAGCTCAACGAAGCCTTCCTCAGCGTCGTGACCTGATGCTGCCTTGCGGGGCGGCCGGCATTCGCCGCCCCGCTTCTTTCTTTGCCTGCCCCTTGCCGGGCGCCCGCCTTTCATGCCGACCGGAGACCGCCATGTCCGCCACGCCCCCGCCCCTCGCCGTCCGGCGCGACAGCATCAGTGCCGCCGCCGCGCAGGCCGCCGTCAGTGCCGCGCTCGCCTGCGGCGCAGCCCGCGGCGTGAAGGTGGTGGCCGCGGTGACCGACCCGGCCGGCGATCTCGTCGCCTGCGTGCGCGCCGACGGCGCCTTTGCCGCTTCCGTCTCCATCGCCCGCGACAAGGCCTACACCGCCGCGGTGTTCGGCGCCTCCACCGATGCGCTGTGCGAGGGCGTCAGCGTGCGCGGGGTGCTGCGCGAGGGTATCGCGCTGCGGCCCGGCGTCATCCTTTTCGGCGGCGGCCTGCCCATCGTGCTCGACGGGCAGGTGATCGGCGCCATCGGCGTGTCGGGCGGGTCGGAAGACGACGACCGCGCCTGTGCCACCGCCGGCCTTTCCGCGCTGGGGCTGTGAGCCGCCACCGGCCGCCCCTGCGCCAGACGAAATCGGGAGAGATCAACATGGCCGTTCATTCGCTCGCCAATGCCAAGCCGCTCAGCCAGTCCGCCGCCCGGCGCGACGCGGCCCACTTCATCGACGGCGTGTTCACGCAGGGCTCCACCGGCAGGAGCTGGCAGAATTTCTGCCCCGTGGACGGCTCGCTCATCGGCACGGTGCCGGAAGGCGGGCGGGCCGAGGTGGATGCCGCGGTTGCGGCCGCGCATGCGGCGCTCGACGGCGAGTGGGGCCGGATGACGGTGGTGCAGCGCACCGACATGCTGGCGGCGGTGGCCGACGGCATCAACGCCCGGTTCAACGATTTCCTTGAGGCGGAGTGCCTCGACACCGGCAAGCCGATGAGCCTTGCCTCGCACATCGACATTCCGCGCGGCGCCGCGAACTTCAAGATGTTCACCGACGTGGCGAAGACCATCGCCACCGAGTGCTTCCAGACGCCCACGCCGGACGGCACCGGAGCGCTCAATTACGCCCTGCGCCGGCCGCGCGGCGTCATCGCCGTCATCTCCCCGTGGAACCTGCCGCTGCTGCTGATGACGTGGAAGGTCGGCCCGGCGCTGGCGCTCGGCAACACCGTGGTGGTGAAGCCCTCCGAAGAGACCCCCCTCACCGCCACCCTGCTCGGCGAGGTGATGAATGCCGTCGGCGTGCCGAAGGGCGTCTACAACGTCGTGCACGGCTTCGGCCCGGAATCGGCCGGCGAGTTCCTGACCCAGCACCCGAAGGTCAACGGCATCACCTTCACCGGCGAGACCCGCACCGGCGAAGCGATCATGCGCCAGGCCGCCCACGGCATCCGCCCGGTGTCGTTCGAGCTCGGCGGCAAGAACCCGGCGATCGTGTTTGCCGATGCCGACCTCGACAAGGCCATTGAAGGCACGATGCGCTCGGCCTTCTCCAACTGCGGTCAGGTCTGCCTCGGCACCGAGCGCGTCTACGTCGAGCGTCCGGTGTTCGATGCCTTCGTTGCCCGCCTCAAGGCCGGTGCCGAGGCACTGCGCCTCGGCCGCCCGGAGGATCCGGCAACCGGCATCGGCCCGCTCGTCAGCCAGGAACACCGCACCAAGGTGCTGAGCTATTATCGCAAGGCCGTGGAAGAGGGCGCCACCGTGGTGACCGGCGGCGGCGTGCCGAAGATGCCGGCGGAGCTGGAAGGCGGCGCGTGGGTTGAACCCACCATCTGGATCGGCGCGTCCGACGATGCCGCCATCGTCAACGAAGAGATCTTCGGGCCGTGCTGCCATATCCGCCCGTTCGACACCGAGGAAGAGGCCATCCGGCTCGCCAATTCCACCCCCTACGGCCTGGCTGCGGCGGTGTGGACGGAGAACCTGTCGCGCGCCCACCGCGTGGCCGCCAGGATGGAGGTCGGCATCTGCTGGGTGAACTCGTGGTTCCTGCGCGACCTGCGCACCGCTTTCGGCGGCGCCAAGGCCTCCGGCATCGGCCGCGAGGGCGGCGTGCACTCGCTGGAGTTCTACACCGAGATCAGCAACGTCTGCGTCAAGCTCTGAGCGGGCCGCCGGCGGCGCCCGGCTGCCGGCCCCGCCTCTCCCAACAGGGGACGATATTCTCATGACCACGACCGAAGGGGCGATCCGCGAGGCCGCCGACCGGCTGGCGGCGGCTTCCGCCTCCGGCACGCCGTGCGCGCCGATCCGCGATCTTCTCACCGCCGGCGATCTGGCCGCCGCCTATGCCGTGCAGGAAATCAACACGGCCCGCGCGCTGGGCGAAGGCCGCCGGCTGGCCGGCCGCAAGATCGGCCTGACCTCGCTTGCCGTGCAGAAGCAGCTCGGCGTCGGCCAGCCCGACTACGGCATGCTGTTTGCCGACATGGCGCGCGGCGACGGCGAGGACATCGCACTCGCCGATGTGCTGCAGCCGAAGGTGGAGGCCGAGATCGCCTTCGTGCTCGGCCGCGACCTTGAGGACGACCGGCTGACCGTGGCCGACCTGTTCCGCGCCGTCGACTATGCGGTGCCGGCGGTGGAGATCGTCGGCTCGCGCATCGCGAACTGGGATATCCGCATCACCGATACCATCGCCGACAACGCCTCGTCCGGGCTCTATGTGCTCGGTTCGCGGCCGATGCCGCTTTCCGCCTTCGATCCGCGGCTGTGCGGCATGGTGATGGAGAAGGCCGGCGAGCCGGTCTCCGTCGGCGCCGGCGCGGCCTGCATGGGCTCGCCGCTCAACGCCGCGCTGTGGCTGGCCAAAGTGATGGCGAAGGCCGGCTATCCGCTGAAGGCCGGCGATACCATCCTGTCCGGCGCACTCGGCCCGATGGTCCCGGTCCGGCCCGGCGATGTGTTCGACGTGCGCATATCGGGTCTTGGCAGTGTTCGGGCGTCGTTTGGGAAGGAGTGAGGGGGAT
>NZ_DAISHT010000164.1:0-7950 GCF_036822375.1 Pseudoxanthobacter sp.
GTTTCAGTCGCTGTTTCAGTCGCCGTTTCCGTTCCTGCGCTGCGCCGTCCGCTCCCCTCATGGCCGGCGGGGGTCTCGCCGTGGCGGTGGTGTCCCCTGCGGCCGCGCCTCGTCAGCCGCGCCCGGTCCGCCGCCGGTCGGGCAGGTCTGCATAAGCCCGCCGGGGCGTGCGTTGCCCATTTCCTCGGCGACCGAATCCCGGTCTTATAGGGAGACTTGAAATCGAAGCTCAGGCGGATGACTGGCCCGCGCGAAGGCTGCCGTACCCATGGCCGCTTCCCGCGCCCGGGGGCGTGTTTGTCTGCGGCGAACCTCCGGGACAGAAGGAACCGCACCCCATGCCCCATGAAATGCCCCTCATCGCAACCATTGTCGGCGGCCTCGTGCTGGCATTCGTGTTCGGCGCCATCGCCAACCGGCTGCGGCTGCCGCCGCTGGTCGGCTATCTGGTGGCGGGCGTGCTGGTCGGCCCCTCAACGCCGGGCTTCATGGCAGACCCGGAACTGGCCGCCGAACTGGCCGAAATCGGCGTCATCCTGCTGATGTTCGGCGTCGGGCTGCACTTTTCGCTGAAGGATCTGCTGTCGGTGCGCGGCATCGCCGTGCCCGGCGCCGTGGCCCAGATGGCGCTTGCCACGCTGCTTGGCTGGGGCATGGGCGTGTTTCTCGGCTGGCCCATGGGCGGGGCGCTGGTGTTCGGCCTGGCGCTGTCGGTCGCCTCCACGGTGGTGCTGCTCAAGGCGCTGCAGGAGCGGCGCATGATCGAGACCGACAAGGGGCGCATTGCCGTCGGCTGGCTGATCGTGGAAGACCTCGCCATGGTGCTGGCGCTGGTGCTGATCCCGGCGGCGTCCTCCATCATGGGCGGCCAGAGCAACCTTCACGATCCGCTGCTGGCCACCGTCAGCCGCTGGCTCGGCATGGATCTGGGGCTTGGCGGCGCCATCGGGCTGACGCTGGTGAAGGTGGCGGCTTTCGTCGGCCTCATGCTGGTGGTCGGTCGCCGGCTGATCCCGTGGTTCCTGCACTGGGTGGCCTACACCGGCTCGCGCGAGCTTTTCCGGCTGGGCGTGCTGGCGATTGCGCTGGGGGTGGCGTTCGGCGCGGCCAAGCTGTTCGGCGTGTCGCTGGCGCTCGGGGCCTTCTTCGCCGGTATGGTGCTGTCGGAAAGCGAACTCAGCCATCGCGCCGCGGAGGAAAGCCTGCCGCTGCGCGATGCCTTTGCCGTGCTGTTCTTCGTTTCCGTCGGCATGATGTTCGATCCCATGAGCATCGTGCGCAATCCGCTGCCGGTTCTGGCGACGCTGTTCATCATCGTCATCGGCAAGTCGGTGGGCGCGTTTCTCATCGTGCGCGTGTTCGGCCGCTCGGTGCGCACGGCGCTGACGATTTCGGCCTCGCTCGCCCAGATCGGCGAGTTCTCGTTCATTCTGGCCGAACTCGGCGTCGGTCTCGGCCTGCTGCCGCAGGAGGGCCGCGATCTGATCCTCGGCGGCGCGCTGCTGTCGATCGTGCTCAATCCGCTGGCGTTCTACGCGAGCGAACGCCTTGCCGACCGCATCGAGGCCCGCCAGCCGCGCGCGGCCGCCCCGGCACCGGAAAGCCGGGCCGCCCCCGACGAGGCCGTTGCCGAGACGAAGGCGCCCGCCGCCGCCGTGGCCGATGCCGACGAGGCGCCGAAGCCGGTGGCCACCGTCCTTTCCCGCCACACCGTTCTGGTGGGCTATGGCCGGGTTGGCCGGCTGGTGGGCGAGGGACTGATCGCCCGCGGCGAGCCGCTGGTGGTGGTGGAAGATGCGGCGCGGCAGGTGCTGGCGCTGCAGGCCGCCGGCATCGAGGCGCTGGCCGGCAACGCCGCAGCCGGCGAGATCATGGCCTATGCCAATCTGGCCGGGGCGGCCAATCTGGTCGTCGCCATTCCCAATGCGTTCGAGGCCGGGCAGGTGGTGGAACAGGGCCGCCGCGCCAATCCGGGGCTGTTCATTCTGGCCCGCGCCCATTCCGATGCCGAGGTGGAGCACCTGAAGCAGCACGGCGCCGACGGCGTCATCATGGGCGAGCGCGAAATCGCCCGCGAGATGTTGCTGCAACTGGCCGGCCACGGCCCGGCCGCTGCCGGAGGCGATGCCGGGCCGGCCGCGGCGGAGGCGCCCGCCGCAGAGGCCGGAGCGGGAGAACAGGCCGCCGCCGCCGCGCCCGGTGCGGCGGAGGCGGACGACGGCGGGGCGCGGGCGGCCGGCTGATCCGCCGGCCGGCCGCTTCGCTCACGCCAGCGCGGCGCGGGCGATGATGTTGCGCTGGACCTCCGACGAGCCCTCGTAGATGCGGAAGATGCGCACGTCGCGCACATAGCGTTCCAGCGGCAGATCGCGGGTGAAGCCGTAGCCGCCGTGGATCTGCAGCGCCTTGTCGGTGACGCGGCCGGCCATTTCGGCGGCGAACAGCTTCACCATCGCCGCTTCCGGGCTGTAGCGCTCGCGGGCCGCCCGCTTCGCGGTTGCCGCATCGGCAAGGCCGCGGGCGGCGGCGATGTCCACGGCCATGTCGGCGATCATCCACTGCAGGCCCTGAAACGCGGCGATGGGGTGGCCATCCACCATGCGCGTGCGCGCCCAGTCCCGCGCGGCGGCAAAGGCCGCTTCCGCGATGCCGACGGCGCAGGCGGCGATATCGAGCCGGCCGGCATCGAGCGTCTTCAGCGCGGTGCGGAAACCGGAGCCCTCCGGGCCGAGGCGGTTGTCGTCCGGTACGAGACAGTCGAACACCACCTCGAAGACGTGGCCGCCTTTGAGGCCCATCGTCCGCTCGGCCCCGCCGACGGTGACGCCGCCGGCCGCCGGCTCCACCACGAAGGCGGAGATGCCGCGGGCCCCCGCGGCGCGGTCGGTCTTGGCATAGACGACGATGAAGTCGGCTTCGCCGGCATTGGAAATGAAATGCTTGGTGCCGCGGATGCGCCAGCCGTCGCCCTCGCGCACGGCACAGGTCGTCATATCGGCGGGGTTGGAGCCGGCGCCGGGTTCCGTCAGCGCGAAGGCGCCGAGACGTTCGCCGGTGGCCGCCAGCGGCAGCCAGCGCTGCTTCTGGCCAGCCGAGCCGCCATGCACGATGGAATCGGTCGCCAGCCAGTGGGCCGTGACCATCGAGGCCGTGGAACCGCAGGCGCCGGCCACCAGCGCGATCGATTCGAACAGCGTCCACGCATCCACGCCCGGCCCGCCATATTCGGCCGGCAGGTTGAGGCCCATCACCCCCATATCGCCCAGCGCCGCCCGGTGACAGGTGGCGAACAGGCTGCTTTCGTCGATCGCGGCCGCGCGGGGGGTGAGGACTTCGCGGCAGAAGGTTTCGATGCCGGCAACGACTTCGGCATCGGCGTGATGGCGGCTCATGGACGCAAACTCCCCCTCGGGCAACGGAAAAGGCAGGGCGGAGAGGGCCGGCGGCCGCGAAGCGGCAGGGTCCTCGTCCGGTCTTGTATGTGCGCGGTCTCGCATGTGCGCGGACTCGCATATGCGCGGACTTGCAGGCGCGGACTTGCAGGCGCGGTCTTGCGGGCGCGCCGTCTTGCATGTGCGCGCTCTTGCGGGTGCGCAGTACTGCAGGTACGGGCGCGTCAGGCCTTTGCGGCCGCCGTGCTCCACGCCGCTGCGGGATCGGCGGCAACGGCGGCAGTGTCGCCGCCGAGGCGCGGGGCCGGGGCGCTGCCGCCGCGCGGGGCTCCGGCGAAGCAGGCCGGCTGCTCCGGCACGGCGAGCGGCCCGAGAGCGGGGTGGGTCACGGTCTGCGTCACCGGCCGGCCGCGCTGCGCCGCCGCGGCAAGGGCCTGTCGCGTATCCTGCACCTCGGCGGCCGGAACCCCGGCGGCGACGAGGGCAGCCACGGCATCGCCGGGCGAAAGGGTGCGCGACCAGCCTTCGATTTCCGCCCGCAGCGCGCCCTCGTTGGCGAGCCGGTCGGGATCGGAACCGAAGCGGGCATCCCCGGCCAGTTCCGGCCGGCCGATGACCGTGCACAGGGTGGCGAACAGCTTGTTGTTCAGCACCGCCAGCACGAAGCTGCCGCCCTTCGCGCGGAAGGCCCCGAACGGTGCCGACAGCGGGTGACGGTTGCCGACGCGCATCGGCGCGCTGCCGGTGGCCAGCGCCCGGGCCACGACGAGCGGCTGCAGCGCCATCATGGAATCGAACATCGACACATCGATGCGCCGCCCGGCCCCGGTCTTCTCGCGCTCGTAGAGCGCGGCGAGAATGGCCCACGAACCGAACAGACCGGAGACCACGTCGGCGATGGATTCGCCCACCAGCGTCGCCTCGCCGGCGGGATCGCCGGTCACGTGCATCAGCCCGCTCATGGCCTGCACGATGATGTCGTAGGCCGGCCGCCCGGCATCCGGGTTATCCTGCCCGAAGCCGGAGACGGAGGCATAGACAAGACGCGGGTTGAGGGCGGAAAGCGCGGCCCAGCCCAGCCCCAGCTTGTCGGCGACGCCGGGGCGGAAGTTTTCCACCACCACGTCGGCGTTCTCTGCCAGTGCCAGCGCCACGGCCTTGTCGGCCGGGTTCTTCACGTCCAGCACCACCGAGCGCTTGCCGCGGTTGACGGCCTCGAAGATCACCGACGAGCCATCGGGGTGGAAGGGGCCGACATGGCGATAGTCGTCGCCGCCCGGCGCCTCCACCTTGATGATGTCGGCGCCGAGATCGGCGAGCAGCGCCGTGGCATAGGGCCCGGCGAGGACGCGGGTGAAATCGAGCACCCGCACCCCCTCCAGCGGCCGGCGGCCGGCAGCGGCTGCGCTCATTTCAGGATGCCGGGCAGGTCGAGGCCCTTTTCCTTCGCCCAGTCGAGGGCGATGTCGTAGCCGGCATCGGCATGGCGCATCACGCCGGTGGCGGGGTCGTTCCACAGCACGCGGGCGAGGCGCCGGGAGGCCGCCTCCGTGCCGTCGGCCACGATCACCATGCCGGCATGCTGGGAAAAGCCCATGCCCACGCCGCCGCCGTGATGCAGCGAAACCCACGTGGCGCCGGAGGCGCAGTTGAGCAGGGCGTTCAGCAGCGGCCAGTCGGAAACCGCGTCCGAACCGTCCTGCATCGCTTCGGTCTCGCGGTTGGGCGAGGCGACGGAGCCGGAATCGAGGTGGTCGCGGCCGATCACGATCGGGGCCTTCAGTTCGCCCTTCGCCACCATCTCGTTGAAGGCGAGGCCGAGGCGGTGACGGTCGCCGAGGCCGACCCAGCAGATGCGCGCCGGCAGACCCTGGAAGTGGATGCGCTCGCGCGCCATGTCCAGCCAGTTGTGCAGGTGCGGATTGTCCGGGATCAGCTCCTTCACCTTGGCGTCGGTCTTGTAGATGTCCTCCGGGTCGCCGGAGAGCGCGGCCCAGCGGAACGGGCCGATGCCGCGGCAGAACAGCGGACGGATATAGGCGGGCACGAAGCCGGGGAAGTCGAAGGCATCCGCCACACCCTCTTCAAGGGCCATCTGGCGGATGTTGTTGCCGTAATCGAGCGTCGGCACGCCCTCGTGCCACCACTCCAGCATGGCCCGGACATGGACCGCCATGGAGGCGCGGGCGGCCTTTTCCACGGCCTTCGGGTCGCTCTCGCGCAGCGAGAACCACTTGTCGAGGCTCCAGCCCGCCGGCAGGTAGCCGTTGATGGGGTCATGGGCCGAGGTCTGGTCGGTGACGACATCCGGGCGGATGCCGCGGCGGCGCATTTCCGGCAGCACTTCGGCGGTGTTGCCGAGCAGGGCGACGGAGACCGGCTTGCCGTCGGCGACCGACTTTTCGATGATCGCCATCGCCTCGTCGAGGGTATCGGCCTTCACGTCCACATAGCCGGTGCGCAGACGGAAATCGATGCGGCTCGGCTGGCATTCCACCGCAAGGCAGGAGGCGCCGGCCATGGTGGCGGCCAGCGGCTGGGCGCCGCCCATGCCGCCGAGGCCGCCGGTGAGAATCCACTTGCCCTTCAGCGAGCCGCCGAAATGGCGCCGGCCCACTTCCACGAAGGTCTCATAGGTGCCCTGAACGATGCCCTGCGCACCGATATAGATCCACGAGCCGGCCGTCATCTGGCCGTACATCATCAGGCCCTTGCGGTCGAGTTCGTGGAACTTGTCCCAGTTGGCCCAGTGCGGCACGAGGTTGGAGTTGGCGATCAGCACGCGCGGGGCATCGGGGTGGGTCCTGAACACGCCGACCGGCTTGCCGGACTGCACCAGAAGCGTCTCGTCCTCGTTGAGGCGCTTCAGCGTGGCCACGATGCGATCGAAGCACTCCCAGTCGCGCGCGGCGCGGCCGATGCCGCCATAGACCACGAGCTCGGACGGGCGCTCGGCCACGTCGGGATCGAGGTTGTTCATCAGCATGCGCATCGGCGCTTCGGTCAGCCACGACCGGGCGGTGATTTCCGGGCCGGTCGGGGCATGAATGACGCGGTCGTTGTCAGTGCGGGACATGGGGCTTTTCCCTCAAGCGCGGGCGAAGGCGAGCGCGCCTTCAAGAATGGTGCGAAGCGTGGCCGTGACAGCTTCAGCGTAGGCGGGGGCCCACGCAACCGGCCAGTTCTGCGGGGTGATCGTGCGCGGCTCGTCGAGGTAGCCGCGGATGGCGAGTTCCATCTGGATGGCGTGCACGCCCTGTTCCGGCGCGCCGTAGTGGCGGGTGATCCAGCCGCCCTTGAAGCGACCGTTGACCACATGGCCGAGGCCGGAGGCCGCGCAGGCCTGTTCCACCGCCGCTTCAAGGGCGGGGGCGCAGGTGACGCCGTTGTTGGTGCCGATGTTGAACTGCGGCAGCTCGCCGTCGAACAGGCGCGGAATCCACGAGCGGATGGAGTGGCAGTCATAGACCACCACCTTGTCGTGCTGCGTCCGCAGCCGGGCGATCTCGGCGGCGAGGGCGGCGTGGTAGGGATCGAACCAGCGCTCGCGGCGCGAGACGATCTCGGCCGCGTCCGGCTCGCGCCCGGCCTCGTAGAGCGGTTCGCCGTCGAAGGTGTCGGTCGGGCACAGGCCGGTGGTGGCCTGACCGGGATAGAGCGACACGCCCGAGGGATCGCGGTTGAGGTCGATCACCGACCGCGAGACGGTCGAGCGCACGAACGTGGCGCCGAGATCGCGGGCGAAGGCATAGAGCTGCTCGACGTGCCAGTCGGCATCGCGCCGGGCCAGCCAGGGCGAGCGGAAACGGGTGGCGAAGGCCCCCGGAAGCGCCGTGCCGGTGTGGGGGAAGGAGAGGACGAGCGGCGCCTCGCCCCGCTCGATCACCAGGAAGTCACCGGCCATCACGCCGCCTCCACGATGGCCGGCAGCGGCAGCGGCGCGGCTGCGGCCTCGATCTCGCCGCTGAGCACCATGGCGGCGACGGCGGCGATATCCGGGGCGAAGTAGCGGTCGTCGTCGAGCGCCGGCACGCTGGTGCGGATGGCGGCGCGCACCCGCTCCAGCGCCGGCGAGGAGGCCAGCGGGGCGTGGAAATCGCAGCCCTGAGCCGCCGCCAGCAGTTCGATCGCCAGCACGTTCGCCACGTTGCGCGCCATGCGGTGCAGCCGGTAGGCGCCGTGGGCGGCCATGGAGACGTGGTCTTCCTGATTGGCGGAGGTCGGGATGGAATCGACGCTCGCCGGGTGCGCCATCTGCTTGTTTTCCGAGACCAGAGCGGCGGCGGTGACCTGCGGGATCATGAAGCCGGAATTCAACCCCGGCCGCGGGGTGAGGAAGGCCGGCAGGCGGGAGAGCGCCGGATCGACCAGCATGGAGATGCGCCGCTCGGCGATGGAGCCGATCTCGCACAGTGCCATGGCGGTGATGTCGGCGGCGAAGGCCACCGGCTCGGCGTGGAAATTGCCGCCGGAGATCGCCTCCGGGCCTTCCTCGCCGGTGAAGATCAGCGGGTTGTCGGTGACGCCGTTGGCCTCGCGCTCCAGCGTGGCGGCGACC